>DATHTS010000280.1:0-18959 GCA_035462935.1 Pyrinomonadaceae bacterium | reverse complement strand
ATTCGGTCAAATCGGTTAGATTTAAATTTTCTTCAATGGTTATGATTAATCCTACATAATCGCCGTGTTCAAATATAAGAACTTGTTGTGAAAGATTTTTCTGCGATTTAAGGCTCTTGTTGTATTTAGCGGCAAGCGGATGATAAAAAAGTTGAGAAGTGAAATCGGGCGGAAATTCAGTATCTAAGCTGGCGATTTCATCCTTAATACCAAAACTTTCACATTTTTTCCAAACATCTGTGAAAAAACCGCGAGTTTCTTCGCCGCGTTTTTCATCTTTGAAAAAATCTTTAGGTGCAAAACAATATACGTTTAAGGCGGCTTCAGTTATTTTTATCCCGTCCATCGTTTTCATCAGATAAGCGTTTCGTTTTATTTATTTTTGGCTTAATCTCATCGTCTGGTTGTCGTTCGATTATCCTATGAATCGTTTTATTAATCAGTTCTTTGGTTTCGGATGGGACAGGCGCGGTTTCCGGTATTTCAAAAAAAATGCGACCTCTTGTTTTAACACGTTGCGTTTTTTTCAACAGACCCAACAGGTTTTCCAAAGCATCTTTACGAATTCTTTCTTTTCCCTCAACCAAAGCTTTATTAAATCGTTTCAATTCGGATTCGACTCGGCTTTGGTCGATACTAAGGTAAAAATACCAGTCAAATAAAGCTTCCAATAGCTCTTGTTCATCCTTTAAGCTTTCCAGCTTATTCATAGGCTGATCTCCATTTTAATTGCAGTAAATAACTGCTGAATTCCAAAACAAAAAGAGCTGACCATATAAAATAATCATCTCTATTAAAATAAACAGGCTTTAAAACTAAAGACTTTACTAAACTGTAGGAGTTATTCAACATAATTAACTTTATAAATTAGATTTCTACTACCTTTGCGACAACTGTTCTAGTCAGAGTTATTCAATTTAAGAATTATATCTAATACCTAAAATCCAAAATAGAAACCAATAAATAATGAAACTATCAAATCCGTTCCTCTATTGAAGTATTTTCTTAGCTATTATTATGGCGGTTGAATAAACCTACCACAGGTTAATTTTCCTGTCAAGATTTGTTTGATCCGAACCGCTTATCACTCTTAAAGCAGCAGAATAATGAGTCTAAAGCAAACAATCCGAAAGATTTACAAAAGTTTTCCAAATCCGAAAATTTCAAATACGGCAAATTCAGATTAAAGAAATACAAACAATATAATTTGGAGAATTGATTTTAGATCTAAATCAAGCAAGATTACGACTTCAAGCAAAAACTAAATCAAAAGTGATAAGCGGTCAGTTTTTTTCTAATAGGCGGAAAAAACCTGCCGTAATAAAACTTTTTCTCCATTGTTCCCACGCATTACCCAATTGCTGCGCGTTAAAACCATAAATATTTACAAAATATTCTTTTGCTTCCGAAATCGAATCTCCTTTAGCGAGTCTTTCGAGAAAATGGTATTGAGCCGCCTTTATTTCCAGTAAGCTCAAACGATAATTGTTTCGTGTGACAGCACAATAACTGTCTTCTTCAAAAGGAAGCTCCGGCGCTTTTTTTCGCGTTACATCAAGATAATACCGGCAAACCGGATAGCGATGATAAAAAATCTGAAACAGAGGCGCCAGCTTTAATTTTTCGTCGGGCGTATCTTCGGCGGCTATTCTTATTTCCGGGGCGTCCGCGTCGAAAATCACCGATAAAGTATATTCAAAACGCGCCAGTTCGATTATAAAATCTATCCAGGATTCCTTTTCTTCCTGCTCTCGGTCGGGTCTGGTTTCTTCCAGAAAATCGGGGAATTTTCTGCCGAGTTCGTTTAAGGTATAGCTGTCCGAAGGAAAAGCGTCGAGATATTGGTCGGCAAACATTTGAAATAATTCTTCGCCAAGGGCGTAAGCCAATGCGCTGAACTGATTTTTCATACAATCGCGCAAGCGGGCGATATAACTTTGGCGGTAAATACCGAGATGACGCGCGGCAGTTAGACGGCTTGTTTTATTAATGAGATTTTCTGGATTTAGTGCCGGTATCTGACCGTTTGGCTGAATGAGCGCCGACTGCATCCAGTTCTGGATTTGTGTAAGAGAAAATTGCGTAGATTTGTTCATAAAAAGATTCAGCTTATTTGCGGAATTCATACTGCATATCGGCGACCAGAAAGTCAACCGGATTTGATACTATTGCTCCGTGATATTCGGTTTGTTCCGGCGCTTCCGGTTTAGCCGTAAAGGCATTCATAAAATCTTTCGCCTTCAATAACTCGGCGTGATAATCTTCAAAATCCGGGATGTGGTTGTCCCATTCCAGCAAAGTCGCCGCTCCGCCGGTTAGCTGCCACGCGAGCGTAAAAAGTTCCCAAACGCCGTCGGTTACACGCCGGTCGTGTGTGTCAATAATATAATCGCCGCAATGCTGATGTCCGGCGAGATGCATCTGAACGACTCGGTCGTGCGGAATCTGCCGGATATAATGCGCGGGGTCGAAATCATTGTTAAATGCCGAAACATAGACATTATTTACGTCAAGCAGAAGAAGACATCCGGTTTCTTCGGTCATATAGCGGAGAAAATCATATTCGGGAATTGTTGATTGTTTGAAGGTCAAATAAGTGCTCGGATTTTCAAAGACAAACTCGCGCTCCAGAAAATCCTGCACTTGATTGATGCGGCAGCAGATGTGTTTGAGAGATTCTTCCGTCAGCGGAACGGGAAGCAAATCGTGTGTATTAAGACCGTTAATGCCCGTCCAGCATAAATGGTCGCTGATCCACAGAGGCTTGATTTCCTTCGCCAGATTTTTCAGCTTTTTCAGGTATTCAAAATTTAACGGATCTGTGCTGCCGATAGAAAGCGAAACCCCGTGCATTACGACGGGGTAGCGTTCGGCGATTTGGCGCAGAACCTGTCGCGGTCTGCCGCCTGAATCCATAAAATTTTCCGAAATCACTTCAAACCAATCAACCGGAGGATTATACTCCAGAATATAGTTAAAGTGTTTGCTTCTTAATCCGAGTCCAAGACCGGGATTGCATACCTGAGAGGCTTCCTTATTCATCATCTAACTTTCTTTCGGAGTCTCGCCGCCTTCATTCGCAGAACCGCAGAGATTCGCGTCGCCGCTGTTTTGCGGCGGGCTGCAATGATTCGTCTCGCCGCTTTCAGGAGCGCCGCAATGAGTCGGAGGCGGTTGCGGACCGCCGCACAGAACCGGGTCTTGGCTTCTCTGGCAAAGCTCCTGGGCGTCTTTTGCCGGATCATTAAACCCGAAAGTGCAGTATTTATTGCCCGCGCTGCCGCAGGAATCGTAACTGCCTAAGCTTTGAATCAGCCAAGCCTGCGGCGGTCCGCATTTATATGGCGACGGACCGAAAGTGCGGTTGGCTTTCTGCATTCTTTCCTCAAACAATTTACGCGCCAAAACCCAGACGCTTTTTCCTTTATTCTCGCCCTGCGTACTGAAGCGTTCCGCCTGAATCGGGACGGCGCACGCGCCCTGCCACGCGCATTCGTTCGCGCCGGGCGTCGCGTCGTCTTCCGCCGTGCCGAACAAACCGCATCCGCCCTGCCCGCGACAATTATTAAGCGTGCGGCAGTGATGTATTTCCGCCGTCGAGCAATAGCCCATTCCCGCGCATTCATTCGTGCCGAAACGGTCGTGACCTTTGCAGGCATTCAGTCCCATGCAGACGTGCAGTTCCAAAGGAACTGTCGGCGCGGCGGTCGAAGTCTGCGGCGCAGGCGCAGTCGTTGGCGGAGGCGGCGGAGTGGAACACATACCGCCGACTTTTTCGCCGCTGTTTCCGCAAAGATTTTCGGTTGTTGAAAATTCTGTGTTGTCCATAATTTTTCCGTTTTTTTTGATAAATACAGCGTTTTGAGTCCCTGCTTTAGCAGGCTTTTTGTCGCGATTAGCCACCTGAAGGCGGGACTCAAAACACTGTAAATAAAATTAATTTAAAGGAACGTCCGGCAAATCGTTGATTCTCGGTCCGAGATAGGAAATCGTCGGATAAAGCGCAACGGCATTGTTGTAAAGCTGTATCAATTGCGATTTCGGACTCGACATCAAACCGAACGGGTAATTCTCGAAAGTCGGAGCGGCATTGTAATACTGCCCGTTTAAAAAGTAAGTCAAACCTTGTATGTCGCCGCAGATCGCGTCGAGGATAAAGATCATTGATTTATGGATGCCGAACATAAATATCTCATACTGCGTGTTGTTGCCCGCTTCTTTTTTATAACAGCCTTCAGTCATCACGTAGAGATAAGTGTAAACGGCATTGAGCAGCGTCGAAACCGCCTGAATCGTTCCGGCGGGATAGCCCATAGCCTGTGGGTAATTCGCCGTGGAAGGATTGGTCGGCGCGTTTTTGACAAAATATTTGCTGATGTTGCCGTCCAAACCGTAACTCGTAAATTTCGCCGAAAGATCGTTATATTCGCAATAAAGTTCGGCGAACTTCGCAAAGTGTGAAAGCTCCTCTTTATCCGGGTCGTCAAAGTCCGGGCTGGTTATCGGCGCGCAGTTTACAGAACCGTCCGGGTTTAAGCCCGCGTCAACATTGCCTTCGCCCTGCTCGACAATCTGGTCAATCGCCTGATCGGCGGAAGCCCTGTCAACGACGTGAACCAAATCGCCCGAATCGTCGGCGTCAACATACTTTGGTTTATGCTGTTTATCGTAATAAACCGTGTCAATCATATTCGGCGAGTAATAGCGTTGTCCGGGAATGAGCTGCGGCGCTTCGGTATTGTAAGTCAAATCGTTTTCGTCAATGCAGCTTTTTATCATCCCGTAAAACTCGCCGATAGTCGTATAAGGAATGGCGGTCAAAAGCTCGGCAGACGGAGGCAGCGGTTTCGGGCTTTCAATTTTCAGAAAAGTCATCAATTGATTCAGCGAAAACGGAGCCAAATCAATCTGAAATTCCGGCACGTGACCCGGAAGCTCAGTCGGGTAGCTCGACGGCGATCTGCCCGTCAAAAGCGGCTGTCCCGCCAGCGCCTGTTTAAGATTTGACGAAAGCGCCATATGCAGCATCTCTTCCATCACCACGCTCATAATGGTCGCCCCGACTTTGTTGGAATAGACCATTATCTCTGCGGAAAGGTCTAAAGCAACGCTGTTGGCTTGCGTCAAAGGCATTCCTTTCGCGGTTAATTCCTGAACCAGCCCGCCGCTGATCGTGTTCTGATTAGGCACGCGGTTGACTGAATAATACGTATAGAGATAAACGGGAATAGTGGCGATTTCGATTTCAATCGCCTGCTGAATAGCTTCGCCGAGATTCTCCGGTGTTACTTTCGTGTCGTCGGTAAAAAATTTAGTCAGTTGCATACATTTCGGTCCTTGTTGGAAATCGTTTTTGAGAGCTGAATTAAATCAATTAGAGAGAATCGGTTCGTTGATTTATCTTGATTCTGCCAGTCCCGGTTAATGCAGTGGAAGCTGTCCCCGTCAGAATTTTCGTAGAGCCGTTTTTCTTAGTTTGTTAAAGCTAACACGGCTTAAAACGGTTGTCAACAGCTTTTTGCAAAGAATCCAGGCAGGGCGCAACCGAGGCACGTTTGATGCGGACAGCGGTTTTCAGTTTCTCATTTTCGACCAGCATTTTGTTGATTGCGTCAACCGTTTCCATACCTTTTACAACGCGCCCGAAAGCGGCAAAAGTCCCGTCCAAATGCGGCGCATCGCCGACGAGAATAAAGAAACTTGTGCCCGCGCTGTTCGGCTTGTCGGAACGCACCATCGAAAGGATTCCCCGCCTATGTTTGATCCCGCTCGGCTCATCGGGAATCGTTCTCTGCGCTCTTTTGCAAGTTCCGCCGTCAACTTATCACTCGTATAAAGATCGCCGCCCTGAATAACAAAACCGGGAACAACGCGGCTGAAAGTCGTGGTATCAAAAGCACCGATAGCGGCAAGATTCAGAAAATTCCTGACCGATTCCGGCGCACTTTCGGGAAACATTTCCATTTTGATGACGCCCGCTTCGGTTTCAAACTTAACGCACTGCGCCGCCATCGTTTAGACATCGGCTCTGGTAAAAGGCTCGCTCAAACTTTCCTTTGCCGAATCGTCAGCCGGACGCGCATTCGCTTTTTTTGCGGGCGCAGGCTCGTTTTTTTTGTCTTCCGGTTTGGAAGGTTTATCCTGAGCATTTGCCGTAGCGGTAAAGACAATTAAACAAAATGAAACTGTAATTTTCAATATAATCCCTTTCTTTCTTGTTTTTGACTGATTGCTCTTTGATAACATAACTTTAATCAACTTTTCCGCAAATAAACTATCCGTATATCTAATAGCGAACGAAAAATAAAGGGTTTATGAAATTTAGTTTTGGTAATTTTCTTTTAATTGCTTCTAACTCCACATTTAGGCTCAGCTTTGTAATACTCTACAACTACCAATTTGTATGTACCACTTGGAACTGTAGGACGCCATACTGGAATAGGGGAGCCCAAGTATTGATTAGCTAATTTATTATTTGAATTAATCAAGAGTAGGTGGATTATTCCAATATTTGGAGAAAATGAGCCAAGCGAAACGTCTTCTAACAGATTTGAAGGTTTAATTGCTTCCTCAGAATCTTTTTTCTTTTCGCTGTTTCTTATCGGAACTATTCTAGAAGATGCGTCAAGAAACTGTAGCAATAAATTCTTATTTGTAAATTTGTCCTCTAGTAATACCGTTGAGCCTAGAATTGATACATTTGCTGTATAATCCCTAAACGGGATCAGTCCATTCCAAGTGTATTCACCATTTTGCAGAAAGAGAGTAGTTGCTTCGACCACTATATCTCTTGTTTTTGTATCTTTTACTGAAAATATAATGGATGCTGGAAGTTTTTCCAGACCTTCTAGTTTGAGGCTCAATTTCGTTTTACTGCAATCAGAAGTTCTGACACGCACGTAAAGATTTCCAGCCAAGCATGTAGCATTCAAGAGAAAACTAACAACCAATATATTGAAGATTGTTCTTAAAAGTTTAAAATTGGGGTTTCTTCTTTTATCCATAATGTTTCACAAGGTATAAAATCATCTTCATCTAATTGGCAATTCCGAAAAGGTGACGATTTATACAGTTGTTTGATTTTTAATACTTCCGATCTTGGAAGTCTTTTTAATTGAAATAGATTGATACGATCATAGACAATAATTTCCGATTCGTCTTGAAAAATCAAAAAAAGCGGGTGAGTTTCAATCACCTTTTGCTCTTTGTCATTTTCTTTAATAACACCTTTTTCCGCCACAAGCTGATTATTTGTTGGTTTGTTCGAATCTTTACTTTTTTCGGTTTTTAATTCCAACGTTACAACCGGAAAGAGAAAAACTCTTCCTAGCGTGGCATATATACATGGAAACAGTAACAAAATTAACGTAAGTCCGATTATGACTTCTACAATAATGATTTTTGAAAAACGTCCTGTCCCCCTAGCCCAGAAAGTTACAATAAGAGTAATTAAAAATACAATATTCACTTGTAGAAGAGCAAGGTAAAAGCGAATTCTTTCCAGCTCATTATTTGAGGTTAAAGGACTAAACCATCGTTTCCATTCCTCAAAACCTGGAACACTAATTCCTTGTTTTGTATGATGCTCTTTATAGGAAGTTCTAACAAGTTCAATTCGGGCATTCAGCAGTTGTAATTTTTCGTGATTTGTCTGTTCTCCCGCGCCTTGAATCTCGGGTGGTAAAAACGGTTGTAAGACGTTTTGAATTTTCAATATATTAATTTCAGCCAATGTAATTGGGATTGCAGCAAAGGCAATTAATAAACAAATCGCCAACTTCAACTTCCAATTGTCAAACCAATATCTTTTGAGAGCCAAAATGCAGATGAGATTCATTAAACAAAGCAAGATGCTTAACCAGAGACATTTTTCAAACAAATAGGAACAGTATTCACTAAACATTGAAAAAAGTTGAGGTACAGATATAAAAATAGAAACGAGATAATCACCTGAAAACGTTAAGTAATTTAGCGGCTGAGCACCGACATCGACACCGAGTAATCGATAATAGATTGTATGTACCAGATAACCACAGACATAAAGCACAGCTACGATACCTAATCCAATTCCAGAAAGCTCCTTCAACCAACTGGTAACAGTGTTTATACTTTCATGTTGTGCTTTTGCCTTTTCCACATCTAGTCTCCTGCAAGAATAAATCCCGCCCAATTAACTGGTAAAAATTTTTCGGTTTTATCATCCCGCATCTGTTGCTTCGCCAAACGAAGTGCATCGCCCAGTTTTTTGTCCGCGCGTAGTGAATCATCCGCGCGTAGTGAATCAAAAATACGCTTCACGAATTCAGCGGTTCTTTCATCATCCCGGATTTTCCACTGGGTTAAAAGTAGTTGTTTACTTCCGGCTGCGAAGAAGGAACCGCTTAAGTTTGAGAAAGATTCTCCATAGTTACAAATACAGCCACTAGCCATGTATAATGCCCCATCACCATTTATATTTGGATCTAATTGGACTAATGCTGTAGGCGGTAGATTTTCATTGCTGGTAGCTGTCTGACAAGCTGATAGAACGACTAATTCCGCGCGATTCTTCAGCTTGGTTACGATTTCGTAACTAGTAAGTTGCCCATCTTCGCCATTGCCTTTGCCAAAGGGAAGATAAAATCCTCCAGCTAAACCTTCTAACGAGTTGCTGTGTGTAACCAAATGTAAATATTTTGCGTTATAAATTGCTTCATTATTTTGATACAAATCCGCCTCAGCAGCATCAGGCTTTATGATATTAGGCGGCGAACCCCCAAAACCTGCGCCAGCACGCCCAATTTCATTGTTTGCATAATCTAGTTCGTCTCCTCCTTCATTTGGATAGCTGAATCCCGCATATTCGATTTTATAAGGCATCTCGGGAGTTGTTTTATTGCGCCTACGATTTCGAAGATGAAAGAAAACAGTAGCAGAAGGTATGTATCTTATGTCAAATAAATCCAGCATCATGCCCTGCGTTCCCCAAGGCAATATGTCGAAAGGTAGCGAAGAAAGATTTTGATCAACGGCAATTAAAAGCTTGCGGTTGGGACGGAGATTTAAAGGGGCAATAAGCTGTTTTTGTAAGATTAAGAGTTTGCTCTTTAAACTATCTATACTTGCTTCCTCTTCAATCGCCTTCTTCAACTCACGAATCTCTTTATAAAGTTCTTCAGTCGTAATGGTCAGTTCTTTAATCTCAGGGAGGGAATCGCGTTCAATTTTCCATACATAAGCTGGTCTGTCATCTTTATCCGAATAAAAGTATGATAAGAGCGTTTCATTGGGTTCTAGAACCTTAGCAATATCTTCAGGTTTAGGGATTTCCGATTCTAGTTCCTTATATCCCGGCACAAGAGCGATTATCTGAGTTTCTGTTGTTCGTAGTTCATTATCATAAGGTGTAGGGCTATTAAAATTTCTCGATGAAAAATAAAATTGATTTCGTTTTAACCTTAGATCTTTATTCTGTTGCAATAAAAATTTAACTTTATCCTGTTCGGTCGCAGTTAGTTGAAATAGCGCACCCCTAATTATTTGCGACCTGAATAATCTGGATTTGATTCTTTCCTGCATTTCCCATCCAAGATGGAGACAGTCATTTTGCACACATAGAGGTCTATGCTTTGGTAGTACATAGGTTCTATACATGAATCTCGCATATCTTCTCGATACATCCTTGAAGAGTTGAGCTTTTCGCACGATTTCGTCATCGCTTTCATAAACGTTCATCACAGTAAAGGGCTGAAAAAAGACTTCAAACTCTCTGAAAGATTGCATTGTTTCGGGGAAAAGATTTTTAGAAAAGTAAAGACCTGCTTTTTGAGCGAGGTGCACAGCAGCATTTTCTACATTTCCTGTTTTAATTGCTTCATTAAATGCTAATGTTGAATATTCAGTAATATAGGTGGGATATTTGTTACGCTCAAGGGGAAAAACCCACTCTACATCAATTGCACACTTTATAAGATCGACAGACTTTAGTCGCCGTAGTGAATTGATAGTAATTCGATGTTGCGCTTCTGCCTTGACTGTCTGACCTTGCTGGTAATACCTAGATGTTAATTTTGCACTCCCCAATGCTGGGATACATTCAGTATTAACCTGCATTATTATTTGAGAAGTATCTTGAGTAAAAACGTAATTGCAAAAAAGTAGGATTAAAAATGCGGAAAGAACTACGCGGTATTTGAAATGCTGAAAAGTTTGGCGAAAATCATAATAAAAATTGGAAGTTAGCATTTGTAGAAGTACTCCTACTTTCAAGTATTTTTCTTTATAATTCATTATCTCCCGAATTTCGAGATTTTTCAATTTTTCACCATTTGAGCAGTGTTCTTAATTTTCTAGAGAGAAATTTTAATCGCGTAGTTTTACACATTTAACAATTAGGTTCTCTAAAAAGTTTGAAAATTTCAACTATGCTTAGCTTGCGCTTTTTACTTATCACAGCTTCCTAAAAACAGCGCATCTAAAATCAACCTTTCGAAAAGCTTTTGAAAGCAGCCTAAAACTGTGATTTTCAAATGCAATAAACTCTATGAGAGAATCGAAGCGGCGAGTTTCTGAAAACTAATAAATAGCTAAGAGGTAAAGTTATTGTTCAATAAAAAGGAAAATGTTAGACTTTTAAACGGGCAAACGCGCTTGCCCTCAAATTTAAGAAAGCTAAGTTGAGGAAAACAAACCGGCGGATGAAATCTGCTTCTAAATACCTTTTATTTGTAAAAATCTCTCCATTCGCATTACCAATGAACAATCATATTTTTTCAGACAGCAAACCGGGATTAAATTTAGTTGCCATCGGCGGCGGCAATGGGCTTTCGACGCTGCTTTGCGGCTTAAAAAAATATGTTGATGTGGAAGAAAGATTTCCCTTTCATTTGAAAAAGCTGTCGGCGGTTGTGGCGGTTTCCGATGACGGCGGAAGTTCGGGCAGACTGCGCGATGAGCTGCAAATGCCGCCGCCGGGCGATATTCGCAACTGTATGGTCGCGCTGTCGGAAGACTCGCATCTTTTATCTAAGCTTTTTCAGTATCGTTTTAGTGGCAACGGCGATCTCGGCGGGCATAGTTTCGGCAATCTTTTTCTCGCGGCGCTTTCGGAAATTACGGGCGATTTTACCGAAGCGGTTAAGCTTTCATCGGAGATTTTAGCCAGCAAAGGACATATCTATCCGGCGACGACGACGAATGTTCATCTGACCGCCGAGCTTTTGGATGGAACGATTGTGGACGGAGAGACGAATATTTCAAAGGTCGGCAGCCGGATAAAACGCCTCCGGCTCGAACCGGAAGATTGTCATCCTCTGCCGGAAGTAATTGCCGCGATTTACGAAGCCGATATAATCACCATCGGACCCGGCTCGCTCTTTACCAGTCTTCTGCCGCCGATTCTGGTCAAAGGCGTGGCGGAGGCGATTGCCGCTTCGTTTGCCGTTAAAGTTTTCGTCTGCAATTTGATGACGCAGCCCGGCGAAACCGAAGGGTTTTCGGCGCGAAAGCATCTGGAAGTTGTGCGCGAATACGCGCCGGACATTGATTTTGATTACATCGTCGTCAATAACGTCCCCATCAACGAAGAGCAAGCCGAACGCTATGCCGGCGAAGGCTCGCATCAAATCGGTCTGCACGATTCGATTTCGCCTGCGACGATTGAAGGAGCGCAGATTGTTTACGGCAATTTGCTGGACGAAGGCGAAAAAGTGCGGCATCATCCCGATAAATTGGCGCAGGTTGTTCTGCTCTGCGCTTTACAGCAGATGCAGCAGGCGGCGGTGGTATAATTATTGGCGGTGAAGAAAAAGTTATCTAATAAATTTTTCTTTCGCTAAGTCGAATTTATGGATACGTTTTCAAACGAGCAAAAAAATCTCGATGTCTTAGTTCTGGCGGCGGGACTCGGAACTCGGATGCGCTCAAATCGGGCGAAGGTTTTGCACCGGCTGGACGGTCGTCCTTTGGTCAATCACGTCTGCCGGACGGCGACGGCGCTTGCCCCGCAGATGATTTACGTCGTCATCGGGCATCAGGGCGAGGAAGTAAAACAAGCGGTTTTGGAAGAATTGGACGAGGATTACGTTTCCTTCGTCTGGCAAAAACAGCAGCTCGGGACGGGCGACGCGGTGAATTCAGCGCGCCAATTTTTTGAAAACGAAGATTCGATGCTCTTGGTGCTTTCGGGCGATGTGCCGATGATTCGCGCCGAAACTTTAGCCGCGCTCGTTCGGCAGCATCAAACGCATCGCGGTCGCGGCGCGGCTTGCACGCTTTTGACGGTGAGAGTCATTGATCCGACCGGCTACGGGCGCATTGTCCGCGATATGGACGGGCTTTTTAACCGGATTGTCGAGCAGAAAGACGCTTCGGAAGAAGAAAGGCTGATTGATGAAATCAACGCGGGAATTTATTGTTTTGAAGCAAAAAAGCTTTTCGACGCTCTCTCGAAAGTGAAAAATCACAACGCGCAGGGCGAGTATTATTTGACGGACGTTCCCGCGCTTTTGCGCGAGGCGGGCGAGGACGTGGCGATTTATCATCATCACGATTCTTACGAAGTCGAGGGAATTAATAACCGGGTTCAGCTCGCCGAATTGGAAAGAGTTCTGCGCCGCCGCACGGTTTCCAAGATGATGCTCGATTACGGCGTCACCTTCATTGACCCTATAACCGCGTATATCAGCGAGCAGGCAAGCATCGGGCGCGATACGGTAATTTATCCGAATGTCACGATTGAAGGCGAAAGTATCATCGGCGACGGCTGCACGATTCGCGCTGGAACACGAATTTCAAATTCGCGCATCGGTCACGGCGTTGAAATTCTCGACAACTGCGTGATAACAAATGCCGAAATCGGCAACGGCTGCCGCGTCGGACCTTTCGCTCATCTGCGCCCGCACGCGCGGATGGAAGATGAAGCGCACGTCGGCAATTTCGTCGAGATGAAAAAAGCCGTTCTCGGTAGAAAATCGAAGGCGAATCACCTGACTTATCTCGGCGACGCGACTATCGGCGAAAACACAAACATCGGCGCGGGAACTATCACCTGCAATTACGACGGTAGAAACAAACACGCGACCATCATCGAAGACAACGTAAAGATCGGCTCCGACACGATGCTCGTCGCGCCCGTGCGCGTCGGCAGCGGTTCTGTAACCGGCGCGGGTTCCGTCGTTACAAAAGACGTTCCGCCCGACACTCTGGTCGCCGGAGTTCCCGCAAAAATAAAGAAAAACTTTAATGAAGAAGCCGAGCCGCAAGAAAAAGCGTCGGAAGCCGAAATCGGCAATTAAACAAATTCTCTATGGAAAAGAAAGAAGACCCGAAAAAAGCCTCAAAGCCGGAAAAAATTTCTGCCGAAGAAGCCCTCGAGCGAATGAAAAATTTCTCGAAGCGAAAGGAGAAAATGATTGCCTCTATCAAGCAGAGCCAGAATTGAAATTTACCTGCCGGATGTCCCGAAAAAGGCTTATCAAAACGCGCATAAAGCATTTGAGCGTGAATTTTTGGAAACCTTCGGCGGCTGTACCGTCATAAAAGGCATCAAAGGATTTTATCTCGGGGAAGATGAAAAAGCGGACGTGGACGAAATCGTTTTGATTTACACCGACACGCCGTTTGAGTTTCGCAAAAACCGCAAGGCTCTTTCAAAATACACCGACGAACTGCGCGAAGTCGCTTGGCTGGCGACCGATGAAGAATCAATTTTGATTGTTGTTCACGAGCTTTATCATTCGGTTTAGAAACTCCTGCTATAATGAAATTCGAATGGGACATCAACAAAGCCGCGCTTAACATCAAAAAACACGGCGTAAGTTTTGAAGAAGCAATCGAAACATTTTACGATCCCAATGCAGTGCGCGGGTTTGATTCGGAGCATTCTGAATATGAAAAAAGATTTTATCTAATCGGATTTTCGAGCCGTCGCTTGCTGTTTGTAATTTACGCTGAAAAGGTTGATTCGGAAACAATTCGTATAATATCCGCTCGAAAAGCTGAAGCGAAATACCGCGATGAATACACGGAAGAAAACTATGAAAAACAATGAAGTTCAGCCTTTCCGATTTGAGGTTGTCGAAGAAAGCGAAAGTGATTTTGTCATCGAAGTAAAAAAGGAAGATTACGAACGCGATTTGGCTTCGGGAATTTCTGAAGACGAGTTATTAAAGCCCGGAAAGCATAAATTTCGCCGCGTTCAGCCGGAAGACCGCGCCGCAAAAGAAGATTTACATTCTTCAAATACAAAGGTCGAATTTCAGATGAAGCTTGATTTAGACGTTTTGAAATATTTTCAGAGACACATCGAAAATGAAGAAATCGAAGCATTGCAACTTTTACTAAACGAAAAACTCCGCGCTGTGATGGAAGATGAATTGAAACTTGAA
Source organism: Pyrinomonadaceae bacterium (assembly GCA_035462935.1). Taxonomy (GTDB): domain Bacteria; phylum Acidobacteriota; class Blastocatellia; order Pyrinomonadales; family Pyrinomonadaceae; genus DATHTS01. The sequence continues at coordinate 4,593 of DATHTS010000280.1, read as the reverse complement.
GAAGTAGAGAACAAATTATTAAACGACAGAAAATTTATCGCCGCGCTTGCCGAAGAAGTTAAAAAAGCTGCTTAAAATAATGGGAATTTTTGAGGAAGACTTTTGAATAGGAGTTACGCAGTTGAATTGTGAAATTACTGAAAACAAAAATGAAGATAGGTAGAAACCCGCACGAAGTAAGGGTGTTAATCTTTGACACCCTTACTTCGTGCGGGTTTCCGCATATTTCTTTTGTTCAACTGCGTAAGTCCTATTGAAAATACTGTTTTGTATGAAGAAATTTTAATGACTTTCTTATTAATTCAAATAGACGAATTAAATAAAACATTAATAGAAAGAGGATTTGATTAAAGAATAATTTAACGAAATTTATGTGTGGAATTGTAGGATACGTCGGAAATAAACAGGTCGTGCCGCTCATTCTTGACGGCTTACGCAAACTCGAATATCGCGGTTACGATTCGGCGGGTATTGCCGTCGTGGATGAAAATCACGAATTGTCGCTGCGCCGCGCCGAGGGGAAATTGAGGAATCTGGAGGAATGTATCCGGCTCAATCCTCTGGACGGGACTTACGGCATCGGGCACACGCGCTGGGCGACGCACGGGCGTCCGACCGAGGAAAACGCGCATCCGCACCGCGACCAGAGCGGGAAAGTCGTCGTCGTGCATAACGGCATTATCGAAAATTATCTGTCGCTCAAAGAAAGGCTCTCGTCAAACGGCAGCACTTTCAAAACCGAAACCGACACGGAAGTCGTCGCGCATCTTATAGGTCATTACAAGGAAAAGGAAAATCTCTCGCTCGAACAAGCCGTTCGCAAAGCCGTGCAGGAACTGCGCGGAATCTTCGCGCTTTCGATCATCTCGGTTGACGAACCCGACACGATTATCGCCGTTCGGGAAGGTCCGCCGGTCGTCATCGGCTTGGGTGACGGCGAGTTTTTCGTCGCTTCCGACATTCCGGCTATCCTGCAGCACACGCGCGATGTCTTTTTCCTCGGCGACCGTGAAATTGCCGTTTTGACGAAAGAATCGGTGCGCGTCACGGATTTTGAAGGAAACGTGGTCGAGCCGAAACAGCAGCGCATCATCTGGGACGCGATTCAGGCGGAAAAAGGCGGCTTCAAGCATTTTCTCTTGAAGGAAATCTACGAGCAGCCGCGAGCCGTGCGCGATACCGTGCAGGGTCGCGTTTCGATTGACACCGGCAAAGTCTATCTCGACCAGATGAATATTGCCGAAGAGGATTTTGTGGGCTTGCGCTCGATCAAAATTGCCGCCTGCGGGACAAGCTGGCACGCCGGAATCGCCGCCAAATATATGCTCGAAGAACTGGCGCGCCTTCCGGTCGAAGTTGATTACGCTTCGGAATTTCGCTATCGCAACCCGGTTTTGGACGAAAACGACTTGCTCATCGTCATTTCCCAATCGGGCGAAACCGCCGACACGATTGCCGCCATGCGCGAGGCAAAGCAAGCCGGCTGCAAAGTCCTGGCAATCTGCAACGTGCAAGGCTCGATGATCACGCGCGAAGCCGACGGCACGATTCTCACTCACGCCGGACCGGAAATCTCAGTCGCTTCGACCAAAGCGTTCACCTCGCAGATCACCGCGCTTTATATTTTCGCGCTTTACTTAGGACAACTGCGCGGAAAAATTGACGAAGACCGGGCTAAATATCACGCGCAGCAACTCGCTGCGCTCCCGCTCAAAATCGAGCAGCTTCTCAATGACGCCGACACGATTGAAGAGCTGTCGAGAGAATTTTTCCGCTCGCAGGATTTCCTCTATCTCGGACGCGGAATAAATTTCCCCGTCGCTTTGGAAGGCGCTTTAAAGCTAAAAGAAATCTCCTACATCCATGCCGAAGGCTATCCGGCTGGCGAAATGAAACACGGACCAAACGCGCTGATTGACGAAAAACTGCCCGTCGTCATCATCAACACCCGCGAAAAAGGAAACGAGCCGTCGGAACTCCGCTACGAAAAGACGCATTCAACCATCGTCGAAGTCAAAGCGCGCGACGGAATTGTCTTCGCAATCCTGACCGAAGGCGACGAAATGAGTTCAAAAGTTTCGGATTACGTCATCGAAATCCCCGAAACCTCCGACCTGCTCGCGCCGATTCTCTCGGTCGTTCCTTTGCAGCTTCTGGCTTACTACATCGCGGTTCGCAGAGGCTGCGATGTTGATCAGCCAAGAAATTTGGCAAAGAGCGTAACGGTCGAATAATTTCAGCCTAAATAGTCACGCGGAAGTTTCAGCAAACGTTTTTTCTAAATTCCTGCTGAAACTTCCGCGCTTTAATTAAAAAGTTATAAAGCTTATTTAACCCCGATTTTTACTTCATAAGTTCCTGTTTTACCTTTTTCCCATTCTTTTCTACCATTTATCGATAGCATCTTTTCGCCATTATAGGGCTGGATTTTATTATATAAGATTTTGTCTTTTTTGCGATTCTGCAAAAATTCGACACCCTTATTTACTACATCTTCAAATTTAAAGTTCTTATCGATTGTCCCTCTAATTATTCCATCAGCAATGCCCATACCAGGAATAAAATTAACCGGATTAAAACCTGATTTCTGAAGCGCATTGACAAATTCCGGTAAAACATTATCTCTTAGAATATCCATAATTGAAGAATCGAAAACATCTACAAAATTAACCCCAATAGATACGATTTCGCCGTCTATCTCCGCGATTTGCGAATCACTTTTATTAAATTTGTTTTGTCCGGCACGCATAGGAATGAGATTTAATTCGACAGAATCTCCTAAATCATTACCTTCGGGAAATATAGGGAATTTACTTGACGAGTTTCCCCATTTCCATTGTCCTTCCGCAGGTTTAGTGACCATAACTGCCTGCGTTTGTCCGGCACTATCTACATACTCAATAAAAAAAACTAAACGGAAGTTTCTCTTACTGCTGCCTGATTTATATTTTGGAAAAGTTATTCCTTCAATAGTTAATGTTTTTTTAGCCATAGTTTTTCCTCACATTTAATTAGATTTAATTTTTGTTTTTCTTCCGAAAGAAATCTGACGAGAAGAGTTTTCTGCAATACTTTAAGCTGATATGGCGATATACCGCTTAAATATTGCCCCGCCTTAAGATTTTGTATTACGCATTGTATATCATTTTTGAAAAAAAACAATATAAATTCTTATTTTTGAGAAATAATTATGATTTCAATACAATCGAATTTGTTTGACACAACAAAAAAGTGGGGTTTTTTATTTCAACAAATTTATTTTGGCTATCTATTGTTGGATTTCCTTCACCGCCTGTCCGCCGCGGCTGCGATGTTGACCAGCCACGCAATCTGGCAAAGAGTATTACGGTTGAGTAAAATGAAACAATGAAATGGCGTGTAATTTTAGAATTTGACGAAGAAACGGACAATTGGGCAGTTTGGTGTCCCGAATTACCCGGTTGCGCAAGTTGCGGTGAAACAGAGGAAGAGGCTTTGGAAAACATCCGCGAGGCAATCGAGCTTTACCTACAACCGGATGTTCTGCCGCTTAATCCTTCTGCCGTTACAAGAGAGGTTTTCGTTTAATGGGCGGTGAAGAAATTCGCCGCTTGACCGCCGGAGAAATCAAAAAACTGTTTTCCAAATACGGCTTTGAATTAATTTCATAAAAAGGCGGTAACGGAAAATGGCGAAATCGGTTACAGTCGAAAAAACTAATGATGAAAATAACCAAAGCAAAGCCTTTTCTCAAATGGGCAGGCGGCAAAACCCAGTTAATTGCAGAAATTGACAAAAATCTGCCGCGCGAAATTTTAGAGGATAAATTTACCTACGTCGAACCGTTTATCGGAAGCGGCGCGGTTATGTTTTGGATGATTAGTAATTTTCCGAAAATGGAAAAGGCTGTAATCAATGACATTAATGCCGATTTAATCAATACTTATGAAATTGTTCGCTCGAAACCGCACGAATTGATTTCGATCTTGAAACATTTTCAGAACGAATTTCATGCCTTGCAAACCGACGAAGAAAAAGGAAAGAGTATTATTACGAGAAAAGAGATTTATACAATACGCGAAATTCTGAAAATCAATTTCAAAGGAGTTTTTATTTTGAGTTAATAATATGAAACAACACGAAGCGGTTATTCAGACACTTGAAAAACTCGGCGGCATCGCCACGCTCGGTCAATTGAATCAGGAAGTTTTCAAAATCAAAGACTGCCAATGGAACACCAAAACGCCGTTTGCCAGTATTCGACGCATCGTGCAAACACGTCCCGATGAGATTTATAAAGTAAAACCCGGACTCTACGGATTGGTTTCGCACCGCAAACAAAATGAAGTCAGAGGCATTATCGAAGAAACCGATAAAAATAAAAATTCAAAGGAAGTAACAGAATTTAATCATTCATATTATCAAGGGTTACTTATTTCATGGGGAAATCTGAAAAATTTACAAACATTTCTGCCTCATCAAGATAAAAATAGGTTATTCCTCAACGAGAAGCTTGGCAATTTAACAACGCTTGATCAAATTCCCGTTTATACCTACGAAAATTTGGTCAAAAGAAGTGCGACGATTGATGTGATTTGGTTTAAACCGCGACTT
>DATHTS010000279.1:0-7823 GCA_035462935.1 Pyrinomonadaceae bacterium | reverse complement strand
CGATTTAGTTCCGAAACTAGTTCGCGGGCTGCTCGCGCATCGCACGAAAGGACGCTGGTCGAACACGCAGGAAAATGTGTTTATCCTGCTCGCTTTGGACAAATATTTCCAAGCATATGAAAAAGTAACGCCCGATTTCGTAACGCGCGTTTGGCTCGGAAACGTCTATGCCGGAGAACAAGCGTTCAAAGGTCGCTCGGTTGATTCGAATCTGCTGAATATTCCGATGAGTTATCTGGTCGAGCAAAACGGTTTGGCGAATTTGATTTTGGATAAAGCGGGAGCCGGGCGACTTTATTATCGAATCGGGATGAAATACGCGCCGAAGAATCTGAATCTTCAACCGGCTGATTACGGTTTCACGGTTTTGCGGAAATACGAAGCGGTTGATAACGCCGACGACGTGAAACAAAACCCGGACGGAAGCTGGACGATCAAATCCGGCACTGGCGTCCGCGTTCGTTTGACGATGGTCGCGCAGGCGCGGCGTTATCACGTTGCTTTGGTTGACAATCTTCCGGCAGGTTTAGAGATTCTCAATCCCGAACTCGCCGTCACCGAGCAGATTCCGCAGGACAATGTTGATACTTCGGTCGTCGAATACGGCAACCGCAGTTACGGCGGCGGTTGGTGGTGGCGCAGAAATTGGTTTGAACACCAAAACTTCCGCGACGAACGTGCTGAAGCCTTTTCATCATTGCTTTGGGAGGGAGTTTACAATTATTCGTATGTAACGCGCGCGACCACGCCCGGCACATTTGTCGTGCCGCCCGCGAAAGCCGAGGAGATGTATCATCCCGAAACTTTCGGTAGAACGGGGACGGATTTTGTCAGAGTTGAATAAATGAAAGAAAGCAAATATGAAATTGCCGAACCGCGAAAAAGCAATTGTGGCACGTGAAAAGGTGGTTGATTATTTGCTGTCTTTCGTTCATAAAGACGGGCGAGCCAAAGCCGAATTTTTCATCAGGTTCGGCTTTACATCCGAAAACTGGGAAGTCTTAGCCGACGCATTAAAAAGCCACGCCGACGAACACGAGATAAAGAAGCAGGAGGTGTCGCCTTTTGGAATGCGTTATATTATAGAAGGCGGACTTGCCGCACCGGACGGTCAAAAACCAAAAGTGCGCGCTGTTTGGTTTGCGGAAAACGAAACCGCTATTCCGCGTCTGGCGACAGCGTATCCGATGAAAGGAAAAAGGGAATGATTAAAGAACTGGACCAAGTTGTTTTAAAAGAAGATTTGCCTGAATATTATTTGCAGGCGGGCGATATTGGAACAATAGTTTTAATTCACCAAAACGGCAAAGGTTATGAAGTGGAATTTGTCGCTTTGGACGGAGAAACGCTGGCGGTAGTATCCGTATTTGCTGATCAAGTGCGTCCAATTAGGAAACGCGAGATTGCGCGGGTTCGCGCCGTCGAACCTCCGCTCTCTATCTAAAATCGCGTGATCGGTAAAAACTCAAGAGTTCTTTGCCCCGAAACCTTCAGCCTGGAGCAGATTTTGTCAGATTTGAAAAATTTTCCTTTTACCACCAATAAATTTGAGCTATCCTGCCGTCTTTCATCACCTTGAAAGAAAACCAAAACGAATTGTTTCCCAGAATCACCTTGTAGCGAAAGGTATCATAATCACCATTTTCCTCGCGGTCGGAAAAAGTAAAATCTTTCAAATCTCCCTGATAGGCATACCACTTAAACCACGATTTTCCGGTAGCCGTTTCAAGATGGATTCGCATAGCCGGTGTGAAAAGCGCCGGGTCGTGTCTTCCGTTTAACAGACCGGACATTACCTCTCTAAGCCTTTTCGTTATATGTGGGTCGGAATCTGTTTTCTCCTGCGGTCTTCTCAAAGCCGGAACATAAATTCCGGCAATATTGATTGCCATTTGGTCAATAATTCTATCGGCGTGATTTGTCAGAATGATAATCGTCAGCTTGTCGTCAACAAAGCGGTGAATTACCGACGAGAAACCGAGTGTCCCGCCGCTGTGATGAATGTCGCGCTGCCCCCGATAATTTTCGATAAACCAGCCGAAACCGTGGTCGAATGACGGCATTGCCCCGTTAATGGTTTTCGCGGGAGTCCACATTTGTTCGAGGCTCGATTTTTTGAGCAGTTTTTCACCGTAGAGCGCGGCGTCCCATTTCGCCAAATCCTCGACCGTAGAAAGAATGCATCCGGCGGAAAATGGAACGAACGGCGCTAAAATCGGGCGATTCTCATACGCGCCGTTCACCCATTCGTAGCCGGAAGCGCGATTTGGAACTACCGGACGCGAATCGGTGCTGCGCGTTTCGTTCATTCCGAGCTGCTTGAAAATCCGCTCGTTTAAAAACTGAAAAAATTCCTTACCGCTCGCTTTTTCGATAATAATTCCGAGAAGGTAATAACCCGTGTTGTCATACGACCACGTTTCGCCGGGCGCAAACTCCGACGGCAGCTTATAAAACTCTTTCAAAATCTCCTCGCGCGACGGGAAGTTTTTCCCCGTAATGCTGGTTTTGAACAGATCGAGATAATCCGGCACGGCAACGTGGTTTTGAATGCCGGAAGTGTGATTGAGCAGATGCCGGACGGTGATTTGATTCCACCAATCCGGTGCGCCGGGGAAATACTTGGTGATTTTATCATCCAAGCTTACCTTGTCCTCTTCAACCAGCATCATCACGGCGGCTGCCGTAAACTGTTTTGTCATCGAGCCGATTTCATATACCGTTTTCGATGTGGCGGCGGAATTTGCTTCGATGTTTGCCAGCCCGTAGCCTTTCGCTTTTACAATCTGTCCGTTGCGAACGACGGCAAGCGAAACTGCCGGAATATGAAGATTTCGCATCTCTGTTTGGATGTAGCTGTCAACTTCATCCTCTTTTCCAGAAACAGTCGCGCAAAAGAAAAGCAAAAGGAAAAATGAAATTATTTTTTGGTTATTTTTCATTTGTTTATTCCTCAGCTAACTGAAAAATGTTCAAAACCTCAATTCAAATTTTCACCATTTGATGATTGGATTCAGACCGCCACGGCTGAGCAATGCAAAGCGGCTTATCTTTTATTTCCGGTCGGAAGCGATACGCTGCTTTGTCAGCGTATCGCTTCCGTTTAAGGTGAAATGCAAATCGCTTGTTTCGGCTCAAGGCATAATCCGAATCACCTGTCCGGTGGCGCTAAAAATGCTGTTGTTTGTCACATAAATATTTCCGTTTGAGCCAACGGAAACGCCGCCCGGAGCGAAGAGCGTGCCGGGAGCTATCTCGGATCGCGTTCCGTCGGGTGCGATTCTGGTTAAAGCGCCCGTCCAATCGCCGTCAATAAAGCCGGCGAGCAGCCCGTTTTTGGCAAGTTCAAGAACATACAGTGAGCCGTCGGGTCCGAACGTTACGTCAATAATCGCGCTGAATCCGCCCGCAAAAATCTCCGGCGTTCCTCCCTGCGCCGGAACGCGATAAACATTTGCTCCGCCAACCGGGAACGGAAAACCCGTGAGCTGACCGACGTAGTAATTTCCGTCAGGTCCGAGCGCGACAGATGTGGGAACTTGATCCATCGGAATCTGTGTTCCCGGCGGAAGCTCAAGAAAAGGCGGCGCGTCAGCCAACCCGTCAGGAAAGATTGCCAAAACCGAAATTTCGCCCTTCGCGGAAATCTAGACTAAATCATTGGCGCCTGCATCGGCAACTACTCGCTTACCGGGAATCGCTAACAAGCCGTAAGGGTTAGTGTCAATCTCGTCGCCGGTTGGATTTACCGCCGCCTCGAAATCGCCGAGGTCTTCCTGTAAGGTCCAGCTTCCTCTGGGCGTCATTCGCCCGATTCGAGCGAGGTTTTCGCCTCCTTGTCCAAAAAATATTGTCCGGTTGGCGGGGTCGCCGCCGAAACCGACGGTGAAGTATAAATTTCCCAGCCCTTGAAACGAGACATCGTGGACGCCTTCCGCGAAATCACCGCCCGGCGGCGCTATCGAGGGAAGACCTGTAGCGATACGTGAAACTGCTCCATTCTTTAAATCAATCTGCGTAATGGAACCGCTCGTTCCGTAACACCGGACATCATCAGGACCCGGAGCGCAGGGACCAGCGCCCCCGCTGCCTGCTTCCGCCACATATATTGCACCGTCAGGACTTAAAGTAAGACCGCGAGGATTGTTAAGCCCCGAGGCAATTACCGTTGCGGTTTCAGGACTCCCAAAACTGCGGGATACAAAATTCGTCCAATTGCGTTGCGGATTTTCCGCGCTTGCAGATTCGGCAAACCATCCGAAACCGATGACTGTCCATACCGTGCCGACCAGCGCGCAGAGCGCAGATGCGATAATTTTTTTATTTTTGATTTTCATAACTTACTCCTTCCTTTGTTCTAAAATCCTTTTCCTTCCGTCCGAGTTTGTTGAAAACGACGGTCGGGCTTTGCCCGAAAGAGGGTATTTTGATTTCCGACGTTTCCGTCATAATTTCCGACCATCACCCGGTTTTTACAGCGGCAAAAATTCTTTTTCTTCGCGGCTTTAAATTTGTTAGAATTAAAGGCGAAATTTTGGAAAATACGTTTGCCCCCGTTTTCAAAATGCGACGCTGGTTATCATTACCCGAAGGCTTCCAAAAAGTCTTAAAAAGCGCGCCAAAATATTCCAAAAATTTCCAAAAAAGCAGATGAACGGCGAGCCGCAAACAAATATCTCTTTTGCCGAGTTTGACTTAGATATGGCACATCGAACTTTGCGGCGCGAAGGAAAACCGATTTCGATTAATGCCAAAACTTTTGATTTGCTTCTCTTTTTGTTGGAAAACAACGGGCGGATCGTTTCAAAAGAGGAGATTTTGGATACGGTTTGGGCTGGACAGTTTGTCGAAGAAGCGAATCTTTCGGTGCAGATTTCGGCTTTAAGAAAGGCGCTGGGCGAGAAAAAAGACGCGCCTCGGTTTCTCGTGACAATTCCCGGTACGGGTTATAAATTTGTCGCCGATGTTCACCGGCAAGATGAGGAAATTGTTAGCGAAAAGCCCGAGATTGAGCCTGTCGCGCTTGATGAAGAAACCGAAGAACTTCAAAATATTCCTCCAAAACAATTCACGGCTGGAAGAAGTAAACATCAAAAAGCGGTTTTTGCTGTCGCGGGATTAGGTTTATTGATTTTGCTCGGATTTTTTGGTTACAGATATTTTGCAGATTCCTCGAAAAATCAAATCAAATCGCTCGCCGTCCTGCCGTTTATCAACCAAAACAATGAAGCGAACACGGAATATCTGAGCGAAGGTTTGGCGGAAAGCGTGATTTATTCGCTTTCAGGTTTTCCCGAACTGCGCGTGATGTCGCGCAATTCAGCCTTTCGATTCAGCGCAAATGAGGCGGACGCGAGAGCTATCGGAAAGGAATTGAATGTCGAGGCTGTGCTGACAGGTCGAATTGTTCAGGTCGGCGAAAATCTTTCCGTCAGCGCCGAACTGGTTTCAGCCGAAGATAATTCCGTGATTTGGGGCGAGCAGTTCACGCGGAAAATGTCGGATATGGAAAAGCTGCAAACTGATATTGCTCAGGCAATTTCCGATAAACTGCGGCTAAAGCTTTCCGGCGCGGATGAAAAACGCCTGGTGGAAAATTGGACGGAAAACGCCGAGGCATACCGGCTTTATCTTTTAGGTCGCTATCATTTGAACAAATTGACCGATGAAGGCTTTCGGAAAGGGCGCGAATATTTTGAGCAGGCAATCGAAAAAGATTCGGGCTACGCTCCGGCATATGCCGGTTTAGCCGAAGCCTACAACCGGCTCAGCGGTTACAATGCGATGCCGCCCAACGAGGGGTTTCCTAAAGCCAGACAAGCGGCGGAAAAGGCGCTTGAACTCGACGACCAATTGGCTGAGGCTCACGCCACTCTGGGCGCAATCAAACATTTTTACGACTGGAATTCCCGGGCGCCGAAAAAGAATTCAAACGCGCCATGCAGATAAATCCGAATAACTCGGAAGTCCATCAGTTTTATAGTTATAATTTGTCGGCTGTGGGGCGATTAGACGAGGCTCTGGCGGAAATGCGGCTGGCTCAGGAACTCGACCCGCTTTCGATTGAAAAAATTGTCGGGGTCGGCGAGATTTTTTACTTTCAGCGGCAGTATGACCGGGCGATAGAGCAATATCAAAAAGCTTTGGAAATGGACCCGAATTCAGGTTTTACCCATTGGGCAATGGGACGAGCGCTGACGGAAAAAGGTCTTTTTGATAAGGCAATCGTCGCGTTTCAAAAATCCATACCTCTATCGGGTGACAGCCCGGATGAGCTTGTCGAACTCGGACGCGCTTACGCGCTTTCGGGAAAGCGAAGCGAGGCGCAAAAGGTTTTGGAAGATTTAAAGAGCTTGTCCGAACGACAATATGTATCTCCGGTGACATTGGCTTCACTCCACGCGGCGCTCGGCGAAAGGGAACAGGCTTTCGCGCTGCTCGAAAGGGCTTACAACGAGCGCGATTTTCTTCTCGTTTCGCTCAAAGTCGAGCCGATGTTCGATCCGTTTCGCAGCGATCCGAGATTTGCGGAACTTGTGCGGCGCGTCGGGCTTCCGCAATAATAATTAACAGAAATAGACAGGATGAGCAGGTTTTAAGATAAATCTCTTTATCCCACCCACCCTGAAATATTTTAAGGATGTTGCGCCACGCCGTAAGTTCCACCGTAAGCGTTTGGCGGCGGCGGAACATTTTGAAAATTATTTTCGATTCTCGGGAAAACTTGCCGGTAAGCGAAGGCGTTTGCGGCGTAAATTACCGGAATAGCGACAAAGATTCCCATAATACACGCGAGGATGCCGATTAAGGCAACGAAAAATTCGAGAATAAATAACAAAATCAACCCGCCGATATTGCTCCAAGCCGCTCGCGCGCTCAGTTTCATCGCGTCAACCGCGCCGAGTTTATGCTCGATAATCAAAGGAAAAGCGAAGAAGAGAGAGATTCGGAGAACGATTGCCATCAAGAAAATCGCCAAACCAACTACGATAATTATCGCCGTTAAACCTCCCAAAAGCGCGATTCCGGCTCCGTCCGATTGGAAATGATCCGAATTTCCGCCTCTCGAGAAAATATCGGCAATATTGACGGAAAATCTCAAGCCCTGCCCGAACATCTCGGGAATGGATTGGATAATTCCGACAATCATCGCCGGAACAAACACATCGAACCCGCGAAACATCATTCCGAATTCGACCGGCTCGCCGCTTATGTCGCGCAGGCAAACGTAATAAATTCCGGTTAAAATGGGTCCGACCAAAAATAGACTGACGCAGGGAATACAGCCCGCCAGAATCATTGCCACAATCGCAATGCCGAGATACATCCCGAAATTTTTTGTAACCAGATTCCATCCGTTGCTGACGCAATCGCCCGCCGAGATCGCATTTTTATAAAATTGTATGTGTTCCATTATTTTTTTCAGGTAAGAAAAGCCGTGTAAAACTTTGCCATAAAAATAGGGAAAAGACAACGAAAAATTTTTTATGAACTAAACATTTATCATTATCAACCGATACGCCTTGACTTTTACGTCTTGTTTAAGTTTTAGGGGACGGGGCGCGGAGTAAAGCTTTATCAGCAGGCGCGAGAAAACCGATTCCATCTGCGCGGGCGTTTTAATGTTAGCCTGACTGATAATTGCGGCTAGTTCCTGCCCGATTTTCAGCGCCTTATGCCAGCCGTTTGCTTGATAGATTTTTTTGAATTCCGCCAAATCCTTCGGATTTCTAAATTCCAGAACAGCGCGGCAATAGTTGATTGATTCGGCTTGACCATCGGGATTTCCTCTTGATTGTCTGGCATAAAAAATCGCTTCATTT
>DATHTS010000278.1:0-7667 GCA_035462935.1 Pyrinomonadaceae bacterium | reverse complement strand
GTTTCAAAATGACGAACTTCTTCATAAAAATTCACGCCGCGAGAAATATCAATATCCAACGACGCGCCTTCGCTGGCGGTAACCATTTCGCGGGCAAGTTCCGGGTTGCGAACTTCCGGGCGGAGGCATTCGACCGTGATTTCGTCGGTCGGCGCAATAACGACAGCGCGTTCGATGATATTTTCCAGTTCGCGGACATTACCCGGATAATAATAACTTTCCAAAAGAGAAAGCACTTCGGGCGAGAAATTTTCCGAAACCGTGCGGGCGTTTTCCGCATTATATTTACGAACAAAATGCTTTGCGAGCGGCAGAATATCCTCGCGGCGGTCGCGCAGCGGCGGAAGCTCGATGGGAACCACCGAGAGGCGATAATACAAATCTTCCCGGAAAGTTCCGTTTCGCACGGCTTCCTTTAAATCAACATTTGTCGCGGCGATTATTCTCACATCAACGCTGGTTGGCGCCGTTTCGCCAAGCGCCGTGAATTCGCGCTCCTGAATAACGCGCAAAAGCCGGACTTGCGTTTCCGGGCGCAAATCGCCGATTTCGTCCAGAAAAATCGAGCCGGTGTCGGCAACTTCAAAAAGCCCCTTTTTGGCGGCGACCGCGCCCGTGAAAGCGCCTTTCGTATGTCCGAAAAGCTCGGATTCCAAAAGCTCGGAAGGAATGTTCGAGCAGTTGACGACGACAAAAGGCTGGTCGGCGCGCGGGCTGGATTCGTGGATTGCTTTGGCGATTAATTCTTTTCCGGTTCCCGATTCGCCCGTTATTAAAACGGTAGAACGAGCGGGAGCGACTCTTTCGATCAAACGAAAGATATTTTCCATTTTATCGGAACGCCCGATAAAGGAATCGCGTTTGACTGCCCGCGTCATCGCCTGACGGAGCGTTTGCCGCTCTTCTTCATTGCGGCGTTTTTTCACGCCCTTATTGACCAAAGCTACAATCTGCTCGTTCTTAAACGGTTTGCGAATAACGCCGGTCGCGCCTTTTTCCCAGGCGGAAATCGCCGTATCGAAAGTTGCGTAAGCCGTAATCATTAAAACGACGGCTTCCGAATCTATTTTGATAAGCTGTTCGAGCGCGGTCAGACCGCCCATTCCCGGCATCGAAACATCCATCAGGACGACATCATAAGGTTTCTGCTCATAACATTCGAGTGCTTCCTCGCCCGTCTTTGCCAGATCAACCTTGTAGCCCGCGCCGGAAAGAATCGTTTCCAGCACGTCGCGCATAATCTCTTCGTCGTCACAAACCAAAACTGTGCCTTTTTTCGCCATAAGTTATTAATATAACAGAATTTATGTTAAAAACTAAAAAGTATCTTTTTTCGCCGAACCGCCTTTAGAAGGGAAGTTCTCAATGAATAAAAAACCGATCTACGACAAACTTGCTAAAGGCTACGATTACGCCTTCGCGCCTTTGGAAAAACGATTTCTTTCGCGGTGGCGCGAGGAAACTTTGTCGCGCCTGCCCGAAAACTCGCGCATTTTGGAAATCGGCGCGGGAACCGGTCTTAATTTTCGCTTCTATCCGCCGTGCCAAACGGCAATTGCGAGTGAGATTTCCTACAAAATGCTTGAGTTTGCCAGAGAAAAAAATGAGTTTATCAATCTCGTCCAAGCCGACGCCGAATCTCTGCCGTTCGCCGAAAATTCTTTTGACGCGGCTTTCGCCACGCTCGTTTTTTGTTCAATCCCGAACCCGGAAAACGCCTTTGCCGAACTCCGCCGCGTGATTAAACCAAGCGGTAAAATCGTCTTGCTCGAACACATCCGCCCAAAAGGTTTTCCAGGTTATTTCTTTGATTTTATAAACATCTTTACGGTTGCTCTGTTTAAAGATCACTTTAACCGGCAAACGGCTCTGATTGCTGAAAAGTCAGGATTGAAAATTTTGGGGGTAAAAGAAAAAGCGTTCGGAATTGTGAATTTGATTGTTTGCGAAGTGATAAAATAATCGTTTAATAAAGAAACCGCAGATTTACGCAGATGAACACTGATAAAGAGAAATCCAAAATCCAAAATCCAAAATCCAAAATCTTCCTTGGTTGTCAGGGATGGAATTATGACGATTGGATAACAAAAGCGGGCGGCGGAACTGTTTTTTATCCGCGCGGGACGCATTCTAATGAGATGCTCGCGCTTTACGCGGAAATTTTCGATACGGTCGAGGTTGATTCGACATTTTATGCGATTCCGCCAGTTTCGAGCGTTGAAAATTGGTATCGCAAAACGCCCGCTAATTTTAAGTTTTCGCTGAAAATGCCGCAGGAAATCACGCATAACTTTGAGCTTAATCATAAATCGCTTCCGATTCTAGACGAGTTTTGCGAGCGAATCAGCGAGCTCAAAGAAAAGCTCGGCGCGGTTTTGATTCAGCTTGCTCCGCATTTTGAAGCGACAAAGGAAAACGGGCAGAATTTACGCGAGTTTCTGGAGCATTTGCCGAAGGAGATTCATTTTGCGATTGAGTTTCGCAATAGAGAATGGCTGGTTGATTGGACGTTTGAGGAATTGGAGAAAAACCGTGTGGCGCTTTGTTTGGTCGAAGGCAGTTGGATTCCGCGTGATATGATGTTCGAGGCAATCGAAAAGCCGACGGCTGATTTTTCGTATATTCGTTTTATGGGTGAGAGAGATTTGATCAGATTTGATAAGATTTACCGGCAAGCGGAGGTGAATCTGCGGATTTGGAAGGAAGAAATCGAAAAGATAAAAACGTCGGAAACTTACATTTATTTCAGCAACTTTTATGAAGGACACGCGCCAGAAAGCGCAAACACATTGAAAAAAATGCTCGGGCAGAAGACGGTTGAAGCGAGTATTCTGGAAAATCAAGGTTCGTTATTTTGATTTTGCCGCGCAATTGCCCCGCAAACATTTTCCCGAAAGGCAAACCTTTTTACAACTTTCTTCGTAAGAGAAGCAACAATATGTTTTCAAAAGATACAATTTTTTGGAGAACATTATAATAAAATGGCTATGTCAAAAACATCAAAAGTATTTCTCATTCTCGGCGGAATCGTTTTCGCGCTCGTTCTGGTGGCGATTATCGGAATCGCTCTGATTGTCGGGACGGTCGGAAAGCCGGATGTGCCGGAGAACAGTGTTCTAGTCCTAAATGTTTCGGGCGATTTGCCCGATTATGATCCGCCAGACCCGATGGCGAAGGCTCTCGGTTTTGACCAGCCGGAATCTTTCTCAAGTCTTCTTTTGCAGCTTCGCAAGGCAAAAGCTGATTCGCGCGTCGGCGCGGTTCTGCTAGATATTAATTTTCCCGGCATCGGCTGGGGCAAATCCGACGAACTGCGCGAAGCGATTAAAGATTTTCGCGCTTCGGGCAAACCGGTTTACGCCTTTATGGAAATCGGCAGCAACCGCGAATATTATATCGCTACGGCGGCAGACAAAATCTTCGTTCCGCCCGCCGGAGACATTTATATAAACGGTCTGGCAGCGGACGTGATGTTTTACGGCGGCTCGCTCGAAAAACTCGGAGTTCAGCCGGAAGTTATTCAAATCGGCAAATACAAAAACGCGCCCGACCAATTTACACGAAAGGAAATGTCGGATGCGCATAGAGAAGTCATAAACGCTATTCTGGATGATTATTACACGCGGATCATAAATACGATTGCCGAATCCCGGAAAAAATCGCCTGAAGATGTAAAAGCGATTATGGACAACGCTCCTTACAACGCGAATAAAGCTAAAGAATTAGGTTTGATTGACGGCGCGGCTTTCCGCGACCAAGTTCACGAAGAGTTGAAAAACCAGCTCGGCTACAAGACGGAAGATGATTTGCGGACGGTCAGCCAGTCGGATTATCGTGAAGTTTCTCCCGATTCGCTAGGGCTTAATAATGGCGAAAGAATCGCCGTTATTTATGCATCGGGCGGAATCAATACCGGCAAATCGAACAAAAGTCCGTTCGGCGGGCAAACGGTCGGCTCGGATACGATTGTGAAAGCGGTTGACGAAGCGGCGAAAGATGATTCGATCAAAGCAATTGTTTTACGCGTTGATTCACCGGGCGGCTCGGCGCTCGCTTCCGATTTGATGTGGCACGCGATTGAAAACGCCAAGGCGAAAAAACCGGTCGTCGTTTCGATGGGTGACGTTGCCGCATCCGGCGGTTATTACATCGCCTGCAACGCCAATAAAATTGTGGCGGAACCTTCGACCATTACGGGTTCGATTGGGGTATTCTTAGGCAAACCTGTGATGACGGGATTTTATGACTGGCTCGGGATAACAAATGAATATGTGATGCGCGGCAAAAACGCCGGAATTTTCCGCGAAACCGAAAAATGGACGGAAGAAGAAAGAGCAAAAATGCAGGAACAGGCGAACAATATTTATTACGACAATTTTATTCCGAAAGTAGCCGCTGGTCGCAGCAAATCGGTTGAAGAAGTTGATTCGCTCGGTCAAGGTCGCGTTTGGACGGGCGCTCAGGCGAAAGAGCGCGGTTTAGTTGACGAGTTCGGCGGTTTGGAAAAAGCAATCGAGATTGCCAAAGGTTTGGCAAACCTGCCCGCCGACAAAGATGTGCGGCGTGTTTCCTATCCGAAGCCGCGCCCGTTTTTTGAAACGTTTTTCGGTTCGGACGATGATAGCTCTATGAAAGTTAAACAACAGGAAGAAATGATCAAATCCTTGCCGGAAGACGTGCGCCGCTCGCTGCGTTACGTCGAACTCCTCGACCAAATGAAGCGAGGCGAGGGAATGACGCTTCTGCCTTTTGAATTGCGGATAAAATAATTAATTGAAAAATGAATCTAAAGCGGTGAGTTTTATTTTTAGGCTCACCGCTTTTTTGTGTCAAATTTTCATACAGATTATAGTTTAATTAAAAATTAATTTTTTTCGACATATCTAAATTAAACAATAAAAGATCTTACAGTAAATTGGCACGGTAGTTGCCAATCCTCTATATATAACATCTAAGTGCGTTTTATTTACGAACGCAAAGAAAAAATTGATGTTGATTTACAAGGAGGCTATATGAGTAAGAAGTTTTTGCTGAAAATCAGTGCCGCTTTATTGGTCACTGTAGGTATGACCGGATTTGTTTTCGGTCAAGATAATACGAAAACGACTACAACGACGGTTACTGTCGAAAAAACCGTTCAAAACCCGGACGGAACTTATACGGTAATTGAGTATCCGGTTGGAAAAGAAATTGTTATTGAACTACTGCCGACAACTCCGATAAATAATTTCAAAGGCGCTGCCCGCGTAATGCGGATGGATGATGGCACAGTGGTAAATCTCGACCTATCCGGTCTTGATGCAAATTCAAATTATTTTGTTTATGCGGTTGATCCGGCGGGCAAAGCAAATCTTTTGGGTCCATTAACGATTGAAAACGGAATCGCTAAAACTAGTTTTAGAACGCCGCTCAATCAATTTATGCTTGTGCTTTCGCCTACCGAAGGTTTAACCACGATTGGAAATGACACGGTTGTCGCTTTTCGCAGCAACGTGCCGGAAGGTCACGCGGTTGTGCCGACTGCTATAACCAGTGTCCCGGACAACAGACAGGTTGCGGAATCTACGCCGGTATCTTCTACCTATCAGGTCCCGCTTTTAGGTATTCCGAGTTTCACCAAAACGGCTGAAATCAGAATTAATTTCAGCGGTGAACTGGAAGGACTGAAAGGTAAAGCGTATGTTGACCCGACCAAAAACGGACTGACAAAAATTAAAATGCGTTTTGACGATATGAAGATGGCTCCGAAAAACGCGCGGTTCGTTTTGTGGGCTTCTTCGCCGGACGGAAAATACACAAAACTCGGTCAGGTAATTAACAACGGTCAACGTCAAGAAGCCGAAATTCGCAGTGAAACTGCTCTACAAGATTTTGGTTTGTTCGTGACCGTGGAAGAAACTGATGTAATCCAGCCTACCGGAAAGATTTATTCGGTTTTTAGTCGCTAATAACAATCAGTTTTCCATTTCAACAAAAACGGCGGGTTTCACGACTCGCCGTTTTTTTATATAAAATTGTCCTTTAAACTCGCGAGAACTGAAATTTTCTCAAATTTTTACAAAAACCGTTGTTTCATACTTGAAACAACTTGCAACTTATGCTAGGCTTGTTTCATCAATGGGACAAAACGCCTTTGACGGTAGGCGTTTAGTGAAGTAAAGATAAACTAAAACATTAAGCTGATAAGGAGAAATAAAAATGAAAACGACAAACAAACCGAAGATTAATCCATTGAGCCGCGTGCCGCGCCAGCAGCGTCTGGTGATGGCGATTCGCGGCGGGGCAGGCGTCGGGAAAAGCCATTTTGTTCGCTCGATGGCGGAAGCCGGGCTTGGCAGGCTTTGTATTTTTGACACGGAAAGAAAAGCGCGGCTCCTGCGCGGCGTAGGCGATACGTTCGACGCGCTGGAAATTCAGGAAACCGATGAGCTGCCGGAATTTATCGAGTGGGCGATTAACGGCGAAGGTCAGGAACAAAATTACGGCTGTTTCGCGCTGGATTCCTGGGCGGCGTATTTCAGTGCTAAGCACAGCGAAATGCTCGAAGCCGTGCGCGAAAAAACCGGCGATCCGCTGGCGCAGCCCAGCGCGGAAGAACTCGCCGCCGATCAGATGATTTTGCAGAATGTTCTCAGAAAGCTCTGCATCGAAAGCGGCAAATGCGTCGTCATTGCCGACCAGATTCCCGCCAAAGGTAAAGAAGCAAAAGAAGATAACGAAGTCGGGCGCGTTCTGCCGATGACTGCGAGCGGTCTCGAATATTTCGTGGACGTGATGATTGAAGTTTCGATGCAGGAGCGGGACGGCGAAATTTTGCGCGTCTTTCAGGTTATCAAATCCAATTCGCCCGCATTTGAAGTCGGCTTTGAAATGACCGGAAATGTCACGTTCAAAGATTTTCTCGACCATATGCGAGGAGAACAGGCTTTGGAACTCGCGTTTGAAAAACCCGCGAAACCGAAAGTTCCCGAATTTATCGAAGAAAGGCAACCGCTTTCGCTTGTTAAAAACGAGATGACGATTGACGAGCTGATTCAAAAAGCGGAAGAAAACGGTTTTAAAAAAGCCGATATTGTAACGGGCGCGAAAATTTATCATAATCAGCCGAATATTTATCATTTGACGACGGATCAAATCGTTGATTTGGATAATAGAATGTCGGCGCGAATCGAGAAAATGAAGGCGCAGGCGGCAGAAGCAAAACCGTCGGCAAAGAAAAAAGTTGCGTAATTTTTGACGTAGGCAAAAGAGCAAGCGAGGGCAAAAAAGAGGACAAGGGTAGTTTCGGGAAAACTCCTTTGTCCTCTTTTGTTTAAAGTGAAGTTTTAAATTTAAGTCATAAAAGGAGAAAAATATGGTGCGATTAATTTTAGGCGTAATTGTCGGATTTGTTGTTTGGTCAATTCTCTGGGTTGGGGGCGACGCTATTCTGGGCGCGGTCTGGACGAGCTATTACGAAAGCGCGACGGCGATGAGTTTTAGCTCAGCGATGCTTTTTGTTCCGCTGATTCTGAGTATCATTTGTTCGGTAATTTCAGGCTATATTGCTGCTTTGATTGCTAAAGAAGCTTTTTTATCAACTTTAATTCTTGGGGTTTTGTTGTTGATAGTTGGTATTTTTGTACAAATGAGCATTTGGGATAAAATTCAGCTTTGGTATCACCTCG
>DATHTS010000277.1:0-3695 GCA_035462935.1 Pyrinomonadaceae bacterium | reverse complement strand
TGATGGATTTGATTGACAAAGCGAAAGCAGAAGGCGACACGCTCGGCGGGATTTTTGAAGTCGTTGCAAAAAATGTCGTCGTCGGTTTAGGCTCGCATACTTCCTGGAGCGAAAAACTCGACGGGCGAATAGCGCAGGCGTTTATGTCAATCCAAGCCGTGAAAGCGGTCGAAATCGGGACGGGTGTGGAGAATGCGGCGAAATTCGGCTCGGAAGTCCACGACGAAATTTTTTACGAGGAAAATTCCTTTAAGCGAAAAACAAATCGCGCCGGCGGTCTGGAAGGCGGCATCACGAATGGCGAGGAATTGCGCGTGCGCGGTTATCTGAAACCGATTTCGACTTTGAGGAAAGCTCTGCATTCAGTTGATATTGAGACGAAAAAAGAGGATTTAGCGGCGTTTGAACGCTCGGACATAACGGCGGTTCCGGCGGCTGGAGTGATCGGCGAAGCGATGCTGGCGATTGTTCTGGCAAACGCGATGCGCGAGAAATTCGGCGGAGATTCTTTGGATGAAATGATGAGGAATTTCGAGAATTACCGGAAAACCTTGCAAAATTATTAATTGTTGAATTACAGTAAAACTCGATTTTATTTATGTGAGCAAAACTATGAAAAAACTTATTTTATCTTTATTTGCAGGTATTGTTTTATGCGCCTCTTTGAACGCTCAAAAAATTGAAAAACCTACTTTAACGCCGGTTGAACCGAACGAAGCTCAAAAATCTCTGATTCAGCAGGGAATTAAACTCCACGATGCAAAACAGTATGACGAAGCAGTCAAAAAATACGAGCAGGTTTTAAAGGAATGCCCTGATTGTGTGTTGGCAATTTATGAAGCCGCGCTTTCTTATTATTACAAGAAAGACCATCTTAAGGCGGTCGAGCTTGCCAGCCGCGGACTAAAATACAAATCCAAAGAACTTCCGTTTTTTTACGGGCTGGTCGCAAATATCTATGACGACGAAGGAAGCCCGCAAAAAGCCATAAAATTGTATGAAGACGCGATCAAGATGTTGAAAGGCGAAAAGGATAGCGAGCAGATTTTATCGAGCCTTTTTTACAATCTCGGAGTTACGTATGCGCGGCAAAAAAATTATAAGGAAGCAAAGGAAGCCTTGAAAAAAGCGGTCGAATCCAATTACCAATATCCCAGTCCGCATTATCTTTTAACGGAAGTTTTCTTCACGATGAAATATAAAGTTCCCGCGCTTTTCGCCGCAGCGCGAATTATGTCGGTTGAAACATTCTCGCCCCGAACCCGACGGGCGGCAACTATTTTTCAAGAAGTTCTTACGGGCGGCGCGAGAAAGGGAAATGAGCCGAATTCTATAAATATCTTTGTGGATACAAACGAACCGAAGGATGAAGGCGATTTTAGCGGCATTTCGTTAATTCTCGGTCTGGTCAGCGCCGGAACTGATATAAGCGAAGAGAATAAAAATAAAACTGAAGAAGAAAAATTTGCTGACAAAGTGAAAAGTTTGATCGGTTTTGTGGAAGAGGATGCGAAAAAGAATAAATCAACATTTGTCGGGAAAAATTACGTGCCTTTTTTAAGAGAGATGAAACAGAGAGGTTATGTGGAAACATTCGCTTACGTGGTTTTGGCAAACGGCGGAAATGAAAAGGCAGCCAAATGGGTTTTAAACGATAATCCGCAAAAAGTGGTTGAATTTATGAATTGGGCAAAGAATTTTCAGTTGCCGAATAAGTAGGAAAATCAATTCCTCGATAAAAAATTCGTTCTTTGCCCCGCAATATTTAATTCAGGGTCAATCGCCAATTAAGGCAAAACTTTATAAGTTAAGATTTCCAGACTCTCGCTTAAAAACAAGGCAAATTCGCCGCGCGTGATAAAGCTTTCGGCATTTTTTACCTGCATAAAATTAATGGGAACGGCGTCCGCGCCGAAAATTTTCGTCCAAAGCTCGATTGTTTCATTGTCGGTCATCGGCGCGCTGCCTTGAAAATTATTGTCTTTATCCAACAAGGCGATTTCGTAATTTTGCAGAAGAATTTTGACGGATTCGGAAAATGGCTGTTTGTCCTTAAAACCCGGGATTTTACCGGCGGAAGTTATTTTTTGCGGATTGTAAGGCGAAAATAATCCGATTTGACGCGGATTGCGGTTAGACATTTTCGCTCTTTGACTCAGTAAATCCAGCGTTAATCGAAGAAAATTGGCAAAATCGCCGCGCGTCAAAGGCGCTTCGGGATGAAATTTTTTATCAGAGTAGCCGAAGGCGAGTTTGAAATTTTCGGTTAAATATAAAATCGGCTCGTAAAACTGGGAATCGGGCGCAATATCAGGGAAATCCTCGATTTTGGTCGGGTGAAAATAATTTCCGCCGAAAGCCTGCGGAATAAAATTGTAAATCATCAAGGCGCTTATCGAAATGGATTTCCCATCGCAAAACGTAGGCGTGAATTTTCCGCGGATTGCAGATTGCGCCGCAGCGCCCTGCAAAAGCCTGTTTCCCGTAATTTTTTCGACTTCCAGGATTCTTCCTTTTTCATCAACCTTCACGGTTACTTCGACAATTCCGCCGATTTGAGTGTTTTTCGCTTCGTTCGGATAATCCGGTTTTTGATAAAAAACGATTTTGCCATACTGAAAATTTTTGCAGCTTTTTAACAAATCAGTCGCTAAAATTTTCGGCAAAACTTCAACCTGCGCTTTGTTTTGCGCTTCGGCTAAAGCAAACGAAAACAGAATTATGATTAAACAAGCGACGATTCGCGGCACGCCTATTCTCCAGAACGAACGAAAATTCAAATAATTATAAACATAAATAAGTTTCAATTCAGTAAAATTGCCATTTTTAGCGTAAAATAGAGTTGTAAAAGCTGCTTTTTCGGTTATAATTCCGAAGGTTTGTGCGGAAAGGAAAATCTTGTAAGCATATTACCAAAAGCCGGCGCGAGATTTAAAGGTTAAATATAAGATTTCAAATGGCGGAAACAAAACAAGTTTCGGATAAAAATTTTCTGCGGCAGTTTCAAAGCAGCTTTTCTCTCGACCGGAGACTTTTCGCCGCCGCCGTTCGCGCCGACGCCGCTTACTGCGACACGCTTTTTCACGCGGGAATTCTCACTCGCCAGGAAGCCGAGCGAATCAAAAGCGGCTTGAGCACGCTTCTCAAACGCGCCGATTACGACAGAAATTATTTCGCGCAAATTGAGGCGGAAAATGTTCATTCTTTTATCGAGGGAAGACTTGTCCAGCTTGTCGGCGAAATCGCCGCTAAATTAAAGCTCGGAAGAACCGCCGAGGAGCAAACTTTAACCGCTTTGCGAATTTGGCTGCGGGAAAAAAATGTTGAAGTTTCCCTGCTTCTTCAAGAATTACAAAAGGAAATTTTGAATTTGGCGGAAAATGGAAGCGAAAATTTTTTTACAGATAACGGGAAAGAGATTTATTTTGCCGAATGGTGCATCGGTTATTTTGAAATCTGGCAGCAAGACCGCGAAAGACTCGACGAAGTTTGGCGGCGGATAAATGTTTTCTCAAGGCTTGCCGAAGAAGACGGCGAGCAGAATGAAGAAATTGACTATGAAGAATTTTCCCGCCAGTTAAAGTTTGAGGGAATTTTCGAGGGAAATTCGAGTTTTGCTTTTGATTTCGCGCTCGAATTCATAAATGCTTCGACGATTTTAATGCTTCATCAAGCGAGTTTGGCGGAAGATTTGA
>DATHTS010000276.1:0-4068 GCA_035462935.1 Pyrinomonadaceae bacterium | reverse complement strand
CCGGTCAATTGTTTCTGATTTGAAACCTACCGAATTATGAATTTCCTGTGCCGCGCCCCATAATTTTGCAGCTTTTTCCATCTTGCCGTCAGTGACCGCCAATGCTCCGAATATATTCAGCGCGTCTCCCATACTTATTTTATCTCCCAATTCCTCGCTGACTTTAAATGATTCGAGAGCATACGAATGAGCGGACTTATAATCTTCCAGCAGACAGGCAACCGATGCCAAATTGAAAGTATAAACCGAGATTAAATATTTTGATGATTCCTGTCTGGCTATTTCCAGCGCTTCATCGTAATATTTTCGCGCCGATTCATAATCTTCCTGCTTACGGGCTATCTCTCCCAAACCGGTGAGCCTTATCGAAACAAGCTTTCCATCGTCAATTTCTCTGGCAATTGAGAGAGATTCTTCCATCAGAATCTTTCCCTGTTCAAGATCGTCCCGCATAAATTTTACGAGTCCTAAATCTCCGACAGAAACGCAAATCCAATATTTATCGCCAATTGCGCGGGCGAGCCGCAGACTTTCTCCGGTAAAAAAGCCAGCCGCTTCCAAATCGCCTTGAAAGCGTTTCAAAGTTCCCAACCCGAAATACGCTTTGGCTCGCAGTTTCGGATCGGCACTTTCCCCGCTTCTTTCCATTGCCTGCTTTGTCCATCGGCTTCCTTCCGATAAATAACCGCGTCTCACAAAAAAACTGCGGAGCGCCCCGACTATTCGCAGAGCTATTTCCGGCTCGTTTTCCAAACTCCATTCCATCGCAGAGCGCAAATTGTCGTGTTCCCGGTCGAGAATTTCCAGCCATTCAGCTATGCTTGCCGCCCTCAGCTCCGGTTCGGCGGTTTCCGAAAGCGATGCGTAAAATTCGGCGTGCCGTCGTTTGATTTCATCCGCCTCGCCGCTCGCTTCCAATGTTTCGAGAACAAATTCCCTGACGACTTTCAGCATCCGAAAACGCGATTCTCCATCCGATTGCTCGCGCTGCAAGAGAAGGCTTTTATCCACCAGTGAGGCTATTCCGTCGAAAACGTCCGTTTGAGACGCGGCGACGCGGGGACGCGGAGACGCGGGGATTCGGTATTCCTCGGCTTTAAGTTCCGGGTTGGAAAACTCAGCTCTTTTCTCCGCGTCCCTGTGTCTCCGCGTCGCCGCGTCTTCTTCCGCCACCGCTTCCGCCGCTTCGAGCCTAAAACCGCCCGAAAACACAGCCAGCCGGTTGAGCAGCTTTCTTTCCTCCGCGTCCAGCAGATCATAACTCCACTCAATCGCCGCCCGCATCGTCTGATGGCGTTCCGGCAAATCTTTCGCTCCGCCGGTCAGCAGTTTCAGGCTGTTTTCCAGCCGCGCCAAAATTGCCTGCGGAGCGAGCAATTTAATTCGCGCCGCCGCCAGTTCGATTGCCAGCGGAAGACCATCCAGCCTGCGGCAGATTTCCGCAATTGATTGCGCATTTTCTTCCGTTAAGGCAAACCCCGGTTTGACTGCTTTAGCTTTTTGGACGAACAATTCGATTGCCGGATAATTGCTTAATTCGCCGACGCTCAAATTTTCTTTATCGGGAATTCCCAACGGCTGCAAGACAAACTCCCGTTCAAAGCTGAGCTGTAAACGAACGCGGCTCGTCACCAGAATCTTCAAATTTACCGACGCCGAAAACAGCTCGCCAATCTGCGGCGCGGCATCCGTAATCTGCTCGAAATTATCCAGCACAATCAGTATCCGCCGCTCACGCAGATATTCACACAAACTTTCTTTCAACGTCTCGCCGCTTTCTTCCTTCACTCCCAAATTCTTAGCAATAATCGGCACGACAAGTTCCCCTCTTTCAATTGCCGACAGACCGATGAAAAAGACGCCGCCGGCAAATTCCGCGAGCGATTGGCGGGCGATTGCCCGCGCCAGCCGCGTTTTGCCCGTTCCGCCGATTCCGGTGATCGTCAACAAACGAATCTCAGGCTGGCGCAGCATTTCTTTAATTTCTTCTAACTCCGTTTGGCGTCCGATGAGCGGCGAAAGCGCTTGCGAAAGATTATTCGGTGGCAAGTTTTCTGATGTGTTTGTTGAAATCAACCTGCCGGAATCAGATGAACCAACCCCTAAAACTTCGGTGTCCTTTTGCACCCGTTCGATCCGCGTCTTTGCTTCTTCGGGCGAAATCATCCGCTCGATTTCCTCGTAATCCAGCTTTTGTTTTACCCGGCGCAAATCAACCAGCACGTCCTTAATATTTTGATAACGCTCATCCGCCTTTTTCCGCAGCAATTTGTCAACGATAAAATACAGCTCGTTCGGCAAACCCGGCACGATAAACTGCAAAGCGGGCGGCTCTTTCTGAATAAGCGAAATTATCACCTCGGTCGCTGTATCGCCGGAAAACGGCACGCGGCGCGCGAGCATTTCGTAAAGCAAAACGCCAAAGCTCCAGATGTCCGTCCGATTATCTATTTCCAAACCGTGCGCCTGTTCCGGCGACATATAAGCGACTGTTCCTTTGATAACGCCGGGACTGCTTTGAACCAGAGTTTTATCTTCTTTTCCAATCGGCTGCGGCTCGGTCAATTTTGCCAAACCGAAATCCAAAACCTTTACGTAGCCGTCTTCCCGAATCATCACATTTTCCGGTTTGATGTCGCGGTGAACAATTCCCTTCTCGTGCGCCGCGCTCAAAGCGGAAGCAATCTGCACGGCAATTTCAAGAATTTCGTCCAAGCCCAATATTTTATGCCGAAGTCTTTTCCGCAAAGTTTCGCCCGCGACGTATTCGGCGGCGATAAAAAAAACGCCGTCCGCTTCGCCGATTTCGTAAATGGTTAAAATGTTCGGATGATTAAGCGCGGAAATCGCTCTGGCTTCGTTTTCAAAACGACGCAAATAATCGGAATGATTAGACAAAAAATGTGGCAGAGTCTTGATAGCGACGGAGCGATTAAGCCGTAAATCCTGCGCCAGATAAACCTCACCCATCCCGCCCGCGCCTATCTGAGAAACGATTTTATAATTTCCGAGCCGCTTTCCGATTAAAGACGCTTCATCTTCATTTGTCAGGAGCGAAACGACATCATTAACCGCCGGTTGAGCGGTAAAACTTCCAGCTTCTATATCAGCCGAAAGCTGAGATTCAACTTCGGCGCGCAAAGACTCATCTTCCCCGCACTTCTCATCTAAAAAGGCTTTTCTTTCGGCTGGTTCGAGTTCGAGCGCGGCTTTGTAAATTTCAGTTATCTTTTTCCACGTTTCCGAGGTCATAAATTTAATGACGTATTCCGAAATTGTTTTAGCCTAACTCGTCTCGTGAATTATTTATCCCAAAAACTTCTCGTCAAACATATTCCCGCGCCCCAAGATTCCGTTCGGATCGAAAGCGCGTTTCAGCTCTGCCATTTCATTCAAAAACCTCTCGCCATACATCACGTAAAGATATTTCGATTTTAATTTTCCGATCCCGTGTTCGGCTGAAACCGTGCCGCCGAGCATAACTGCCTGCGCGATAAAACGCCCGTAAAGATGCTTCGCTTTCGTCATTTCCTCAGTATTTTTCGGCAGAATATTAGCGTGAAGGTGATTGTCGCCGATATGCCCGAAGATGACGTAATCCAGCCCGCTTTCATCGAGTTTCTGCTTGTAAAATTGCAAAAAAGAAGCGAAATTCTCATCCGGCACAGCCATATCCGTCCCGACTTTTCTCTGCCCGTAGCGGACGATTCTTTCATTTACCGAAACCGGCAGAGCGTGGCGAAATTCGCGCATTTTTTCGCGGTCTTGTTCGGTTGTCGTAAACCAGGATTTTTCCAAATCGGCGTTGTGTTTTTCCAAAAGTTCGTTCCACTGTTCGAGCAAAACGTCTTCTGTTTCAGCATTCGTTTCCTGCTCAAAGAAAATCGCGCCTTTCGCATTTTCGGGAACTTCGGGAAATTTTTCGGAAATGAATTTCAGGGATTTTTCATCAAAATACTCGATTAAAGCAGCATCTACGGATTTGGGATTTGGGATTTGGGATTTGGGATTTTTTCTTGCCTCAAATGAAGATTCTCTCGCTTCGCGGACAAAATTCAAGAGGTCGGT
>DATHTS010000275.1:0-1556 GCA_035462935.1 Pyrinomonadaceae bacterium | reverse complement strand
CCTAAAGGCGGGACTCAAAACCGTATATCCAAACTTTAACCGCTCTAATTTAGCAGGAACACAAAATTACAAAAATTAAGCTTGATAAAGCTTTACCTTGATTTGTAATTTTGTGTTCCGTCTTAAATCAAATTCCTTAATTTCTCGCTCAAATGTCCTTGCAAAAGTTTTTTTAATTCTGATTTGAATTTTTGTGAAAATCTTCAACAAATTCTCTAAGTCTTTTACCTTCTTTCCCTGCGAACTTATAAATCTCTTCGCGGTTTTCGGGCGAGACTTCTTTGAAAAGCTGGATAATTTTGCCAAGTTCCCCCCCAATTCTTTGCTTAAAGTAGTCGGGGACTTCGGGACTTTCAAGCAGAGGTAGATAGTTGAAAGCATTGACAACATCATTTGCCGCGAGTTGCCAATCTTCGAGTTTGATTAAAACTCTGATGCGAAGAACTAAATCTTCCGCATAATCCGGCAAAACGTGATGTTCGCCTCGTGCCAAACATTTTTCCCGCCAAGCAATTCCCTCATCAAAACAAACCAGAGCATTCTCCAAATCAGGAACTGTCACAAACGCAACGCCTTTGTTCATATAAACCCCTGCCAAATCGTTGGTTAATTCAATTCGTCCCCTTTCTTTGACTAATTCTTCACGAATTTCAATCGCTTTATCATATTCATCAATCGCTTCATTCATTCTGCCGAGACTGTCAAAAGCATTGCCTTTGTTCATATAAACCCCTGCCAAATCGTTGGTTAATTCAATTCGTTCTTTTTCTTTAACTAACTCTTCAAGAATTTCAATCGCTTTATCAAATTCGTCAATCGCTTCATTCATTCTGCCGAGCCTTGCAAGAGCAACGCCTTTGTTCAGATAAGCCTTTGCCAAAACATCGGCTAACTCGATGGTTCCTTTTTCTTTGACTAATTCTTCACCTATCTCAATCGCTTTATCATATTCATCAATCGCTTCATTCATTCTGCCGAGATTGTCAAGACTACTGCCTTTGTTCAGATAAGCTGCTGCCAAATCGTCGGCTAATTCAAATTTGTTTTTTTCTTCGACCAAGTAGCGAAAAATCTGCTCCGACCATTCGAATAAAGTGATTGCACGATTGTAAAAAGTAATTCGGTAAGATTTATTGCCTTCAACCAGCCACGTATTTGCTAAAGAGGCAAGAGCTTCTTCAGGCAAATCTTCAAATCTCGGAGGCAGATTGCGTGTTTGTTCACGAAAATAGGCGTGAAGTTCATAATATCTCGTCCCGCGAATTCCGGTCGTAACCGTAGCAAGATTGTGTGAAGTCAGACGGCTGATCGGATTCGCCGCTTGCGCTTTATCAGGAAATAGCAGTTCCAAAGCCTCCCGCGGAACGGGTCGGGCGAAAAAGGCGAGAACCTTCAATAAGAGTTTCACTTCATCGGACTGCTGTAATATCTGTTGTTTGATAAGCGCTTTTGTGCGCCTGATACCGTTTGCCAGAGCCGTTTCGTCGCTTTCGGCTTCATCAAACTTTGCCCAAAAGCCGTTTTCTTTGTCCATAAAATCTGCAAAAGTATAACCT
>DATHTS010000274.1:0-3840 GCA_035462935.1 Pyrinomonadaceae bacterium | reverse complement strand
AAAGCGTTTGAAATGCTGGACGATGCGGTCGAAGCGGCGCAGGAAATCGAGTTTAACGAGGAAAGATACCGCGCTTTGGTCGAAATCTCGAATCTTTATCTCGAAGCCAAGCGAAACGATAAGGCAATCGAAACGCTCGATAAAGCAAAAGCGATTGCCGAAACAATCGAAGGCGGACATCGTGATTCTTTACTGGTCAATGTTTCGCTCGGATTTTTAAAAGCGGGAAGTCTGGATTTGGCGGACAGAACGCTCGATATTGTTGCCGACAAAACGCAGATTTCCACCTGTCTGGTCGGTTTTGCCCAGCATTTCTGGACAAAAGACGAAAAAGACGACGCGCTCGAAACGCTCGAAGAAGCCTACGCGATGTTGAAATCGCAGGGCGAAAGGGAAACTCGGGACAGCCGCGCCCGCTACGCTTTGTTTGCAAATATCGCCGTGCAGTTCGCGCAGTTTGAAAAGGCAGAACGCGCAATCGAACTCGCCCAGAATATCGAGGAAGAAAACGAACGGATGTCGGCGCTCTCGCGCATCGCGCAGGTCTTGGTTTTGCAGGGAAAAGACGAACTGGCGCGACAATCGCTGCAGGCAATCGAGATAGACGCAAACAGAATGTTCGCTCTGATAGGAATGTCGGATGCGAAAAACCGTTTGGAGCAAAAAGAAGAAGCAATAAACCTGCTGGACGAAGCCGCGCATCTAGCCGAAACCGTCCCGCAATTTACCTCGCGCTCAACCGCTTATAACGAGGTTGCCAAACGTTTTCTCGAATACGGCGAGCCGGAAAAAGCGCGTCAGTCGGCGCACGAAAACCTCGAAGTCATCACCCAAATCCGCGACGATAACAACCGCGCCGTAGCCCTTGCCGCTCTTGCCGAATTTTACGAGAAAGCGGAATTTGATCTAAATGATTCGGAAAGGGAATTGTTGCTGGCGATGATTCGGCGGGCGGAATTTTAGCTTTTAAAAAAGTCAGAACCGTCTGCGGTAGCGGATGGTTTAAGGTGACCAACTCTGTCTTTTACAATAAATATTCAAGTTTTCTAAATTCAACCGCCTACGGCAGCGGGCGGTTCTGACGCCTACACCCAAACTTGAATTGCTTTAAAACAAAAAAACAATGAGGAGGAAGTTTCGGCTTCGTCCTTTTTTATTTTCTGTTGCCGGAATAAATAAGAAAAGATTCGGAACATTTTTTTTAATCCTTACGTTAGGCTGTTTTATCAAGGCGTCAATAACGATTAATTCTAAAAAACAATTGCTATGTTCAATATCAAAACTATTTTCACCCCGAACTACGAGCGTTATGAAGGCGTTCGCCCGATAAACATTTACCTTCTCAGATTGTTCTATTTCCTGATGGCGTTTTTTGTCGCTACGGATGCATGGAGGACAATCATCACCCACGAAGGTCATTGGGATCGGTTCAGGGCAATGGCATTATGCGTCTGGGCGGCTTACGCGACATTGGCTGTCTTCGGTCTGTTTCACCCGCTTAAATGGCTGCCGATTATGATTTTTATGATTTTCTATAAATCGCTCTGGCTCATCGTCGTCGCCTATCCGTTGTGGCGGGCAAACGAACTTGCAGGCTCACCGGCGGAAGAAATGACCAAAGCGTTTCTCGGAGTTCCTGTGGCGATGATCGCCGTGCCGTGGATGTATGTGTTTGAAAATTACATCTACAAACCAAAGAAAAATAAATGAGCATAGCAGGATGACGTTTCTCTTGAATTGCCTTCCAAGGAGCTAATTATGAAATCTGCAAAGAGCGTTGGACGAACTGTCGGCATCCTGTTGTTGTTACAGTTTGTCGCCGGACTTATAGTTCCCTTCGTTTTGATGTTACCACTTGTACCGGGTTCTCCGAGCTTTCTCACGGCTGCTGCGGAGCATTCTTTTCAGATACGCGCGGCTGTGCTTCTCGCTTTTGTCGGCGGCGCGCTCACCGTCAGTATCGGCATTACGGCATTCCCGGTATTTCGCCGTTACAGCAACGCAACGGCGCTTTTCTTCCTAGCCGTATGTGTGATCAGTTGTACGCTGGACTACGTACATAACGCTACCGTGATGTCCATGCTGTCTTTGAGCCTACAATACGTGAACGAAGGGGCTGCCGCAGATCACGGGCTTTATCAAGTGGTGGGTGCGGCGGTAGCTTCGGCGCGGCGGTGGGCGCATTATACCCAGTTGTTTGCAATAATAGCTGGTTGGCTCTTTGTCTTCTACAGTTCGCTCTTTCGTTTCGCCCTGATCCCGCGCGTGTTGGCTGTCGTTGGAATCATTGGGATCGTGCTCCAACTCACGGGGGTCACCATAAGGATGTTCATGGGCTATAGTGTCATAGGTGAGATGGCTATTCCGATGGGTCCGATCCAATTAGCGATTGCGTTATGGCTGGTTGTCAAAGGCTTCAACGAAACGCTTCCAGAAACAACTCCCGAGCCAAGCTTTGAATGACCTACGGATAGGGAAAACAATTAAGAAAAATCAATTCGCACGCACTAAACAAAAGGTGAGTTATGACGAAAAGCCAAATTAGTCCAATTCCTCAACAGGAACGCATTGAAATTCTCGACGTGCTGCGCGGATTAGCCATCGGCGGCATTCTCGTCGGCAATATGCAGTGGTTTTCCGGTTACGGGTTTATGCCTCAGTCGCTTGCCGTGCAAAGCCCGCTTGCCGATCAGATCACGCATTTTCTGGTTCATTTTTTTGTCGAAGGCAAGTTTTATTCGATTTTTTCGTTTTTGTTCGGTTTCGGCTTTGCGCTCCAAATTGCGCGGGCGGAAGAGCGCGGCGATCTCAAAGCCTCGCTTTTCAAACGGCGCTTGTTTTGGCTGCTCGTTATCGGTTTGCTTCACGCTTATTTGCTCTGGGCGGGCGATATTTTGAGTATCTATGCCTTAATGGGCTTTGTGCTTATTCTGTTCCGCAGGAAAACAAACGCCTCGCTTCTCAAATGGGCGTTTGCCCTGATGGTCGTTCCTATTCTTTCATACCTTCTGCTTTATATTTTGTTTGCCGCCTTTGTCCCGCCCGAAGCCCTGGCAAAGTTTGAAGCCGGGCAGATTGATTTTTGGAACGAGGCAGTTAAAAAAGTTCAGCAAAGCAGTTACCTGCAAATTGTCACCGATTTTAACTTGCAATACATCGTCGGCAGGTATGCGGGTTTGATTTTCGAGATGCGTTTGCCGAAAATACTGGCAATGTTTCTTTTGGGGTTTTATGCGTATCGGCGCGGCTTTTTTCAGAATTTATCAAACTATCAGCCGTTCATTCGCCAAGTGTTAATATACGGACTCATTCTAGGTCTTGTCGGCAACGTCACTTTTTCAGCGTTAGCCGGAAAGGAAGCGGTTCTTCCGCCGCCGCCTGCTGGAATTGCGGGTGTCGTCGCGTATGCCTTCGGCGTTCCCGCGCTGGCGCTCTTCTTTATCGCCTTAGTTGCCACGCTGTGGCAAAAAGCGGCGTGGCGGCGACTGCTCGCCTTTCTGGCTCCGGTCGGGCGTATGGCACTCACGAATTATTTCTTGCAAACGGTTATCTGCGTTTTCATTTTTTACGGTTACGGTTTCGGTCAATTCGGAAAGGTCGGCGCGCTGGCGGCAACGCTGACTGCGCTTGCCATCTTTCTATTTCAGATTTTTACGAGCGCGTTATGGTTGAAATATTTTCAATACGGTCCTATGGAGTGGATTTGGCGACAACTTACATATCGCCAGCGGTTAAGTTTACGTCTAAAGCGTCAGCAGACCGCAGATAACTCGCCTTTGTAAAAACGCTTTCCTTTGAGAAGCTTTTCTAGAAGCTATCTCAAAAATAATATTATCGTTA
>DATHTS010000273.1:0-9366 GCA_035462935.1 Pyrinomonadaceae bacterium | reverse complement strand
GTTCAAAGTATCGGGCGAAAGGACGCGCCCGCCGGCATCTTCGACCGCCGCCTGCAATTCGACAAACATCAGAGAATCAAAACCTAAATCGGCGAGCTTATCATCCATTGCAATATCGGAAAGCGGGCGATTTGCCACTGTTGCGACAATTTTTCTAAGCCATAAAACATTGTCGTCGCCCTTCGATTCGGCGACCGCTTTCGTTTTCTTTCGCGCTCTTTCTTCAAGATTTTGCAGCATTTCGACGACTTCCGGGCGTTTTACTTTCCGCGTCGCTGTGCGCGGCAATTCAAACGGCGTGAGATGCAAAACTTTGACGCGCTTGAAGAAAGGCAGCGAGCCAGAAACCTCGCGGAAATACTCTTCGACTTTTTTGTTCGTCTCGGCGCGGCTTAAAGCAATATCATATTCGTAATCCGGCACGACGAGCGCGGCGATTTTCTCGCCGCCATCTTCGTCCGGCAGCCCGACAACAGATAACTCCTTGATGAACGGCGATTTTCCATATAAATCTTCGATTTCATCAGGGTAAATATTCTTGCCATTTGAATCAATAATGACATCTTTCGAGCGCCCGACAATGTAAAGATTTCCGTCTTCGTCCAACTTGCCCAAATCGCCTGTTTTTAGCCAGCGATCCTGCAAAACCGCTTCGGTCGCTTCCTCATTGTTGTAATAGCCGAGCATAATATTTTGACCTCGCGCCAAAACTTCGCCCACGCCGTTTTCGTCAGGGTTGTCAATTTTCACCTCCACGCCCGGAAGCGGTTTGCCGACGCTTCCCTGCAAAAGTTTGTTTCCGGGACGCGCGACAGTCAAAACCGGCGAAGATTCAGTCAAGCCGTAGCCTTCCAGAATCGTAAAACCAAGCCCGTGCAAATCTTTCTGCACTTTTTCCGAAAGAGCCGAGCCGCCCGAAATAAGATAGCGCATTCGCCCGCCCATTCCTTCGTGAATCGGGAAAAAGACGATTGGACCCAAGTTAAACGGCGTGTTGTCGCGCAGCCAGGCGTTGAAATCAATAATGTTGTCGGCTAAATCCGCGAACCAGTCGCCGCGTTCGCGCAGTCGTGTCTTGATGCGCCGATGCAGCATTTCCCAGAGCGCGGGAACGCCGACCATTCCCGTGATGTGATTGTTTTCGATGGCGCGGGCGAGTTCTTCGCTGGAAAGCTCGTCGAGATAGGTTATCTGCGTTCCGTTGGCGAAAGGCGTTAAGAATCCGGCGGAAAACTCAAACGTATGATGAAGCGGCAAAACGCTCAAAACGCCGTCCTCGACGCTCATATCCAGAACGCTGCTGAGCATCGAAATCATATTGACGAAATTTTTGTGCGAGAGCATCACGGCTTTCGGCGTTCCGGTCGTGCCGGAAGTGAAAATCAAGGAAGCGACCGAATTTGCCAAGACTTTGTTCGGGAGCAGCGCAATTCGCTTGGCTTCTTCGGTTTCCGACTGCATTTCGAAAACTTCATCGAAAAGCCAAACTGGTATCTTTAATTTTTCTTTCTTTAACCTTTCCGCTAAGTCGGGATTTTCATCCGCCAATTTTTGTGAAAGAACAATTGCCGATGCCTCGCCCGCCCGCGCAAAATTGACGATTTCATCAACCGAACTCGCCGGATCAATCGGGATCGCTGTCGCGCCGGTTTTCAAAATACCGAAATAACTCATTCCCCATTCGGGCATATTGTGGGAAAACAAAATCACGCGACTGCCCTGTTTTATGCCGTTTGACGCGAAAAAACCGGCGGCGCGAAGCGTTAATTCTCTGACATCTTCAAAAGTGTATTGCTCTTTGCGCCCGTTTCGTTCAATCCGCATCGCCACACGAGTAGGAAATCTTTTAACGGAAGTGTCGAACAAATCGAGCAAATCCTTGTAGGTGTAAGCGCGGCGCTCCTGAATCTTCAAATCTTCTTCCAACTGCGGCAAAACCCATTTTCGCATTCCGGGAAAATGAACTTTCAGCCAGTATTCATACCAATCCAATTTTTCTGGATACCACGGCAGAAGATTTTTTTCTTCGTCCTTGATTACCGACATCAAAGCCCGCACATTGTCGGTGCGATAGATGTATTCGTTGTCAATCGTGAACGGTTTGAACATCGCAAAAGCGTCAACCGTTTCAGCCGTCGTCTGCTCGAATTTTTCGACCGATTTCTGCAAATCCGAAACGATATTGCCGATGCGCCCGCCCGCCCAGCGCGGTTTTGCTTTTTCCAGCATCGAATCCGCGCTTTTCGCCAAACGGTTAAACATCGGCGCGCTCAGCAATTCGTAAGTTTTCTGGGTAACGGGCGTCGCTTCAACCGCCGCCGCGAGATTATTGACTAGCTTATTGCCCGTTTCCTTTTCCTTGTAATACTCGCGCTTGTAAAGCCCGACCAGCCCGACCATCCGCTTCATATCATTCGGATTCGTGTCGCTCGAAGCGGCTTGAAAAACCAGCGGCGGCTTATCGTCCACCAGCGCGTTCATCGCCGCGCCCAAAATCGCGCCCGCGACCATATCAACCGGGATAATATCCAAAACTAATTTTTCATTAACCGGAAAAATCGGCTGCCCGCGCAAAGCGATCAAAAGAATCGGCGCGGTCGTCGTAAAACCTTCGTTCCAACCGGCAAACGGATACTCAAGCGCCGATTCGACCACCGACGGGCGCACCAGAATTTTCACGATGTCGTCCTGCTTGGCGATAATCTGCTCCGCCAGAGATTTCGAATAAGTGTAAATATTCGTCCAGCCCCAGTATTCGGCGCGTTCCGAACCGAGTTCCGTCGTCCGCTCCCGAATCCAGATTTTGCGCTCGCGGAAAATCGCCGATTTGAGCTCGGCTTCTTCATCCGGGTCGCGTCCTTCCTCGATAAACCGCTCGCGCGCCGACTCGCGGAATTTCGCAATCTGCACCGCATCATCGGCTTCCTGCCGCGCCTGCTCGCTCAAACGAGCGCAGTCCTCAATCTCTCGATCAACGTCAAAAGTCGTCCCGACCAATTCATTTTTACGCGGGAAATAACCGACCACCGGCTCGTTCTCCCAAATCGCACCACTCCGTTTCCCCGCCACAAAACAGGTCGAAACGTGAACCAGCGCCGGGCGTTTCATCATCCGCGCCATCTTCAAAATATTATGCGAGCCGACAACGTTTGTTCTGAGTGCGCTTTCCAGCGGCGGATTAAACGTCACATTCCCCGCGCCGTTGATGATAATGTCACAATCGCGCATTATCTTCCGCGCTTCCTTCTCATCCAGCCCAAGCAAATCATTCCCGACATCGCCGTTCACAGGCACCACCTTTTCGCGGATAAATTTCTCAAACTTATCGCCGTATTTCTCGCGTAAAGGATCAAACGTCGGGCTTGTAACAATACTCGTCCAAAACCGATTCCTCGATTCCTCCGCATCCCGCGCTCTCACGGTGGCGTAAACTTTCCCGATGTCAGGAAAATTATTAAGAAGCATCGAAAGCGTCACTTTACCCACAAAGCCCGTGCCGCCGATGAAAAAGATTTTTTTGCCTTTAAATATTTTGGTTGGTGATAATTTCATATCAGGAAAACATTAAAATGGTATTTCATCAGAGCCATCAAATCTACCACTGTAAATCAAATTACCGTCTAACTCTACTTCAATCTCGTAAACTAAAATATCTTCGGGAAACTCAAACACGACTTGTTCATTCGCATAAAAATCCCTATTTTCAAAACTCTTTTCTTCACTGCCTCTACGTTTAACAATTAGGTGAAAGGGACCTGGTTCTATCGTATCCGGTGAGAAATTAAAAGCCGCATATTTAGCTGTTAGCTCTACAGTTTGTAAAAAACTCCATCTCCTAAAGAAGAAGTTCACTTTTGTATCAATAACTATTTTAGAAGACCATCGATTAAAAATATTAGTTGGTAGAAGATTTAACAAAGTCTCTTTTTCAGCGGGTGAGCGACAAACTATATATCTTAATGCTGATAAATCTAATTCATTAAGAACTACAACTTCTGCATTTTTATGGAAATTTATAGCTCTGTCATTATGCGGGCTATCATGGTAAATCTTTCTAAAATCAAACATTTCTAACTCTGTGACAGTTGAATGTAACCCCTGAATTCCAGTTGATGCCAAATTTCCTTCTGAGAATTGGCAATCATCAAGGGTTAAAATTTCTTTTGAATCAAAAAGAAGAAATACTGGAACAGGACAATGTGATTCCTCCCACTGCCTATTTAACGGTCTAACCCCTTCGTTTCTATACTGTGTTGGATTTCTAGGACGAAAATACAATCGAACATAATTTTTAACTGCTGACTCTGTGCTTGAAATAATCGGGCGACTAGCATTATCAACGGGCATTCTACCTGTTTCCTCTAGTAATCTTCTGCACAAAAGTTTGCCGCTTTTAAGTATCTCAATGACGTTATGTATATCTGTATGGTGAAATATATACTTAACCCAAACTGAACGCGAAGCTAGCCAACTTTTCTTAGCTAAATTGTCGAGAAACAATTTGATTTCGTCCGAATCCGGTTTCATAGAACTGTAATTTAACCCTTTACAAAGAAAAAAGCGTAGGTTGTTCGGATCTAATGGGTGCCATGTATTGTAGACCTGAGTACGTTTTCTTGCCAGTGGTATTAAGAAAATGCCCCGTTTCAGATAACTCTATTACTTCAACGTACTCTAATTCAGATAATATAGGAATCAAATAGGAAAGTTCCTTTTCAATTGCGCTTGAAACTATGCCGCGTCTCAAGTAACCATGTCTGCGAAATTGTTGCCACAATTCGAGAAGTTGCTCATACTCAATTTTGCGCGTTCCGTTTTTAGCCTCAATGACTAAAAAGCCATTATTACTATCTTCTATAAGTTTTTTACTATCACTTTCTAATAATTTGGCTCGAAAAGTCGATGCTGTTTTGCTAGTTAAGAAACTAGATTTTTTTGAAAGAAGTTCGCGCAAATCTCTCCAAACCTCATTAAAAGATAGGGTAGCTGGCTCAGACCTTAACCACTTTTCAATTTCTTTTTTATCTTTGTGTTCTGGTAGCTCCTCTCTACTTAGAGGTGGATGAACAAACACATCAGCCGGAACTTTATTTAAATACTTCTCCATCAAAGGCTTTACAGTATCTTCCCAATCCAGTTCCCCATTGCCACAACCGAGCGCCGGAAAAGCAATACTGTATATACTAAGTTCATTAAATCTTTCTAAAAACTTTTTTAACCCTATTTCTATATACTCTGCTTTTGAAGGATTTCTCCAATATTTTTTTGTTGGAAAATTTAATATCCATTTATGAGGAGTCTTATAAATCCAAAGGACGCCAATATCAATTTTTCCTCTTTCACACAAATCCTGGTAGGTCTTGAACATTTCAGGATATGTCTTTTTAAACTGTAGAGCTATCCCTTTACCCATAACACCCTGGGTGTTTACAGTATTCACAAGCACTTGTGCCGGTGAAGTAAATAAGTTTCCTGCAACATAGGTAATCATGATTGTTTGCTCCTATTCAAAAATTCCGTTTCATCTATGAAACATTATACTATATAATCATAACTTTCCCTAAATTCCTACTCTGTCACATTACAAAGCCCAATCATCAGCTGATGCAGCATAGAAGTTTGTTTTCAATAAAAACTATAAATTCAAGATTAATCGTAATCCCTCTTCAATCTTTTCCATTTTCTTGTTCGGCAAAGTCGAAACCAATTCCGTCAGCAAACTTTTATCAATGGTAATTACCTGCGAAACATTGATGACCGAATCAACCGGCAGACGGCTAGCGCGCGCGGTGACTGAAACGTTTCCCGGCGCTTTGGCTAATTCAGTATTTTTTGTAATGACGAGAGCGACAACTGTCTGAATTTTGCTTCTATTAAAGGAATGCGCCTGCACGACAAGAACCGGACGACGATAACCGGGGCTTGAGCCGACCGGATCGGGCAGATTCGCCCACCAAATTTCGCCGCGACCGATTACCATTCTTCTTTTGCCAAACTTGCCACTTGCGCATTCAGTAAATTTTCATCCATTTTTGAATCCGCTTCTTCGTAAACCTCATTGAGTTTCTCGGTTATGTCTTCAATATGATTTTCTTTCAGATAGACCCTGACCGCTTCGGTATAAAGCTCACTACGCGAAATTTTCAATTTACGTGCCAAGTTATCCGCCTGCTCAAAAACATTATTAGGAATTGAAATCGCTGTTTTCATATTTTCGAGTATAACCGAAGTTATACCTTTTGTTAATCAGTCACATTACAAAGCCCGATCATCGGCTGGTGCAGCATCGTGATTTCGGCGTTTCTGCCCATATAGCTTCGCGCCATGGCAATGGCTTCGGTCAAATTATCGGCGCGTTCCCAACCGAGCATTTCGGGGACGTGGGCGTTTTCCGCGCCGGCGACGATTACTTTGCCGACGTGCGCCCGACCGTTTTCGCCCCAATACCACATAAAGAACGGGTGCGCTCCGTGATAAGCGTTTCCCCGGCGATACATCTCGACGTAGGCTGGATTTTCGGCGAATTCGCGCTCGTATCTTTCGCGCAGGTAAAAAGCGTCGCGCGATTCGGGCAGGAGGCGATGGAAAAATTCGATATACGACGGGTGAAAATTATGGTCGAACTCGTCAAAACACGGATGCGTGATAATCATCACGCCGCCTTTTCTGAGCAGAGGCTTGTTGCGAAACATATTAAAGTGATAGCCCAAAGCCATCACCTGCACGAGCAGCGGATTAAGCGCGGAATAGACGTTATACGGCGAGATGTCGGGAATGCCGGTGATCATTATGTCGCACTGACCTTTGACGGGAATTTCGTATTGCTGGTAATTTTTTTCCAGAATTTTCTCGTGGACTTTTTCCGTTTCGCCCGCATAACAGGCGATAAGGTCGTATTGAGCGGGAATCGCGTGGAGCATTTTTCGACGCGCCGCTCGCGGCAATTTTGAAAATGTCCGCTTCATCGCTTCCCATTTCATCCTGTCCATAAACGAGAATTCGTCCTCGTTGCGCGTCAGAATGTCGTAGCCTTCGGGAAACATCTTGTTGTTGAGCGCAGTTTCAATGTGAAAAACGTTGCACTGCTCATCAACCAATTTTCCGAGACGAATAACTTTGTGATTGAGCTCCGACGCGGGCGGGTCCATATACGAATGCGAATCGAGAATTGTCTGCGGCTCGTGATGCGCCCGCAAACTTTCGTAATCGCAAAGCCCGACAGCAACCGATTTATGCCCGCCGTCCATCGGCACGAGATTGATATTCAGATAAATTAAAATGTCGCTCTCGATAGCGCGGCGATTAACGCGCAGAGGCTCGTTATGCCGCGTGTGTCCCAAAGTAATTAAATTTTCGTCGTCTTCCGCATCGTGATTGTAATAGCGGTCGGGATAAAATTCATTGAAAATTTTCGAGCCGACCATCCGCTCCATTTCCCACGCCGTCATTTTGCGGTGCAGCGAGTTGGCGATAATCAAATGAACGTCGTCCACTCCATTCGCCGCGCACATATCCAAAACGACTTCGAGCATCGTCTGCCGCAAATCCGGCGTCTGCATCGGCGGCAGCGGCAGGCTGATATCGTCCATCGCAATCGTAACGCGCATTCCCGGTTCAAGCTGCGCGTAAAGCGGCTTCGCGTCCAGAGGATGATTCACCGCGTAACGAATCGCTGCCTCGCGGTTCGGCAAGCCTTTTATCGGCGGATTCGGATAAATCACGCGCGTCCCGATTGGAATATCCTCCAAAATAAAATCCTCGCCATTCGGCATAATCCGCGGCGCGCTGTCGCGGTCAATGTAGATAATTGATTCGTGTGTCTTTCTGCGTAATTGCAATGCCATTTTATTTTAATTTTTGATTTCTTGTTTAATAATAGCTTTAATATTCTCTTGGCTAAATAAAATTTATTTACCGTAAACACTCAACAAAAGCTTCCCTTCGTAATCAATGAGCCCGAGTTTCACGCGGTCGAGCCAGCCTTGCCTGCCTAAAACGTTGCGTGTAAAAGATTCTTCTTTGGCGAAATAAACGGTTGAGACGGTTTCAATCTCTAATACGGATAAAACAACTTCGTGTCCGTAAGCGTAAAAACCGGCAGTCGCTGTTCCAAATTTTTCAAGCGCTCCGCTTTCAATTTCAATCCCAAGATTTTCGCCTAATCTTCTTTCAAAAATGCAATGGCTGGAACCCGTATCGAGTTTTGCCTCAAAATCAATCTCCTGCGATTGTATTTCATCAAAACGGGCAGCGTGATTCCGATTTTGAGCGCGTTATATTGGTAAAGAATAGAAAACTCAATCTCGTGTGAGTTCATAACCGCCTCCGGCATAAAACTTCGGTTCTTCAACAATATGATGGACAAACGGAATTTCAATGCCCGCTTCTCTTGCTTTTTGATAAACGGTTTGACCGTCGTCGTCAACCGCAATGAGCTTATCGCCTTCCAAACAAACCCATTTATTCATATATTTTTCGCTGTTTTCGGTAAGCCATTTCTGCGCTTTTTTGTAACGCTCCAAGCGGTATTTCAAACGAGTGTCTTTTTCTTCGTCGTTTGATTTTTTTCGCTTTTCGGCTTCATACCATTCGTCAAATTTTTCAAAATCTTCCGCCGGCAAATGCAAAACCGATTGTTTTATTTGTTCCAAATTCGTCTGCATAAAATCGCCTCCTATTCAGCTTTGTAATCAATTAGCCCGAGTTTTACACGATTAAGTCAACCTAATCTTCCCAAGGATTTAATATCGTAACCCGCGATTTTTGAAAATTCCTGACGCTTCGTGTAACAAAAACCATGTCGTGTTCAAGGGCGGTCGCTTCCAGAAGCGAATCAAACGCGGGGCGTATAATTCCCTTTTTCTCAAATTCTCCATACATTTTTCCCCAAACTAAAAATGTCTTTTCAGTCAAAGGCAGGATTCGACGGGAAAAGCGTATCCGTAATTTTTCCAGCCATTTCTCAAGCTCGGCTTTTTTTCTGCCCGAATCGAGTCTTGTGATTCCCTTTCTGATTTCGCCGACGGTCAAGACGCTCAAAAAAAGTTTCGTTTCGTCCTGCGTTTCGAGCCAGCCAAGAACTTTTTCGCTCGGCTGTTTTTGTTTCGGTTCGGAAATTATGCAGGTGTCAAGCAGAAAGCTCATTCAAACGACACCTCGCGCGGCAAATCGCCGGAGCGTTCGAGAAACGGAATTATTTCGTCTAAAGGGCTGTTTTGCAGAAATTCAACCAGGCTCTCCTTTTCGCCGCTCATCTTTTGCCAATCCGAAATCGAAACAACCACGGCAACTTCGCGGTCGTGTCTCCGAATCACCTGCGGCTGCCCCTTTTCCGCCAAACGAATCAAGCTGCTCAAATTATTTTTT
>DATHTS010000272.1:0-1598 GCA_035462935.1 Pyrinomonadaceae bacterium | reverse complement strand
GTGATCGATTCGCATCGCGGCGATTCTCTGAATTTACTGTTCGGTAATGCGCGGATTTTGAATAACGGCTTGTGAAACGATGCGGTTCGGATCGCGGATTAGAATATTCCGGGCTTCGCGGTCGCCTTTCATCGCAAGTTTTACGCGGTCTTTCATTCCCATCCGCATAATGCGGTTAATCATCGAGATTCGCTCGGCGGAAATTTCGTCGCTGTCCGTTTTAAGATCGCCGATAATTTTACTGATGACGGCAAAACGCTGTTCCTCGCTTTCCTCGTAAAATTCTTCGAGATGTTCGAGCGAAGAAAGCCACGAATCATCGGTTTCGCTGTCGGGAACTTCGATGTGTTCGGCAAGCAAAATCGCGTCTTCAAAACTAAGACCGTCTTCCGTAGGCGTGTCCTGCAAATTTCCCGTAACTTCGGCTTTCTCGAAGAATTCGGCGGCGGCTTCTTTGCCGCGCGCGCGAAGCTCGTTGGCGATTTGTTTCGCGCCGCGTTCTTTTTCAAAAAACTCGCGCTTGATTTCGGACGCGCGCCGTTCGGCTTCAGCAGTGCGATACGGATTGGCGACAATCACGTCAATAATCGCCGGAGTTTGAATTAAAAGCTGCTGGTTAAAGGAAAGCAGTTCGAGCAGCTCGCCGTTTTTCGTTTGGCGGGCGAGATTTACGATAGCCTGACGCGGCGTTTTCGGATTGCTTAAAATCGCCTCATGAATGGTCGGCGAAGGAAAATCCTGTTCGGCGTAAAACGCAAGCACGCTCGGCGCAATCTCGTCGGATTTAAAGATATTTTCGAGATTATGTTCTCCCTGCAAAGCCAGACTTTGACGGGCGTTTTCCGCTAACTCAGGGTCATCTTTTTGCGAGAGAGCAACCAGAACTTCCAGCAAATCCGCCTGCGGCAAAGGCAGAATGCCGCGTGCGGCGGCAATTTGCGCCGGTCGCGGCGCGTCTCCCGTAATAATTGCC
The DNA here is from genome assembly GCA_035462935.1 of Pyrinomonadaceae bacterium. Lineage (GTDB taxonomy): Bacteria > Acidobacteriota > Blastocatellia > Pyrinomonadales > Pyrinomonadaceae > DATHTS01. Next base: position 625 of record DATHTS010000272.1, on the reverse strand, counting down.
TTGACAGCCGGATTATTCGAGTTTATCTCTATGTTCATAAATTTTTGGATTTTTTTATGGTCGGGCGTTTGGAGTTTTCCCCAAAGCATTCTAACATAAATTCTTTTCGAGATGATTATTTTCTTGACTGTCGAAAAAACTAAATTTAGGCTAATACTTACAGCACTGAAATCATAAATCAAAAAATATGATAAAAGACGAAATTAAAAACCTTATTGCGGAAAAACGCGCCGTTATCGGCGTCGTCGGGCTTGGCTACGTCGGTCTGCCGCTCATAGTCGAATTTTGCCTAAAAGATTTTCAAGGTATAGGTTTTGAAGTTGACGAGAAAAAGGCGGAAGCGATAAACGCCGGAGATTCCTACATCGTTGACGTTCCACCGGAAAACGTTCAAAAATGCGTCGAAAGCGGAAAACTGAAAGCGACGACCAATTTTTCCGAGCTCGCCCGCTGCGATGTAATCATCATCTGCGTCCCGACGCCGCTCAGGAAAACAAAAGACCCGGATATGTCTTACATTCTCGCGGCAGGCGAGGAAATTCAGAAATATATGCGGCGCGGGCAGCTCGTCGTTTTGGAATCAACCACTTACCCGGGAACGACCGACGAGGTTTTGCTCCCAATG
>DATHTS010000271.1:0-2896 GCA_035462935.1 Pyrinomonadaceae bacterium | reverse complement strand
AATCTCGATGCCGAGGTTTTTCAAAACTGCGATACCGCCGACGACGCCGACGTAATCCGACGCGCAAAAGACGAATGAAGAAATCGCCTGCCGAATTTCAAAATCGCGCAAGACCGAATCAACCGCGTAACCGCCGACGATGCCGTCGCCGAGTTCGACGACGATTAAATCCGGCTCGAAAGTGTTAAGATGATTCAAAATAGCTTTGGCAACCGGCGCGAGATCGCCGGCGTCCACGGTCGAAGGCAAGCCGCAATCGAGAAAACTCGCCGTTGCGCAAGCGCCGTGGTCTTCCATATTGAGCGTGTCGCGTAAAGCGGCAATGCCCGACATTTTCGCGCCCGCAACCTTTAATCCAGCATGATGCGCCTGTTTGATAATCTCAGCCGCCGCGACCGTCTTGCCCGAATTCATACAAGTTCCGGCAACAACGACAATCGGCGCGGATTCGTTGAGAAAATCTGTCGGCTGCAAAGCGCCGTCGGCAATGTTTAGAGGCGTTTCGTTTTCATCGCAAACCAAACCCAAAACTTCCAATTCAATCGCGTCGGAAAAAGAAGAATGATGTCCGAGGCACACTCCAATAACTCCGCCCATATTTAAAAGATGCAGCTTGTCGCCCGCCTTTATTGTTTCAGGAACGTCGCCGACAAAACCTTTGAGCGCTCGGCGTTTGCCTAAAACACCGAGTAAAATGTCGCCGCGATTAATTTTCGCCAAACGCCCGTTCGGAAGCTCAAGATTCCCGTAAGTTACCGATTCGCTCAAAGCGCGAACGACAACTACATCGCCCGCTTTCGGCTGTCGGTTTTCCGAAATTACGGCAACCGTTTTCGTCAATTTGAGCGGCGATGTCGCCGAACCGATTTTGTCTGCCTCTAAAATCATCATTTCTTTTACCCCAAAGAAATTTTAGCCGCGGATTTTCGCGGAAAACGCGGATTAATTTAATCATTCTTATCCGCGTCATCTGCGTTAATCCGCGGCAAAAAACTAATCTATCTTTCTCAATCTCAATCGCAGCACCTGCAATTTTATAAATCCTTCCGCATCGAGTTGGTTATATGCGCCCGCATCGTCTTCAAAAGTTACGACGCGCTCTTTGTAAAGCGAATTCGGCGAGCGTCTGCCCAAAATTGTAACGTTGCCTTTGTAGAGTTTCAGCCGCACGTCGCCCGAAACCGTTTCCTGCGTTTGCTCGATCATCGAACGCAAAATTTCAAATTCCGGCGCGAACCAGAAGCCGTAATAAATTGATTCGGCGAATTTTGTCGAAAGCGAATCACGCAGGCGCATCACTTCACGATCCATTGTGATTGATTCCAGAGCGCGGTGCGCCGCCTGCAAAATCGTTACGCCGGGCGTTTCATACACGCCGCGCGATTTCATTCCGACGAAGCGATTTTCCACCAGATCAACTCTGCCGATGCCGTGCTCGCCGCCGATAGAATTTAGCTTGGAAAGCAAATCAACCGCGCCGTATCGCTCACCGTTGATGAGGATTGGCTCGCCTTTTTCAAACGTCAAAACGATTTCTTCCGCTTTATCCGAAGCATTTTCCGGCGATTTCGTCAGCAGAAAAATATCTTCCGGCGGCGCAGCCCAAGGGTCTTCCAAAATGCCGCCTTCGTAAGAAATATGCATCAGGTTTCTGTCCGTCGAATAAGACTTTTCGGCGGTTGCGGAAACATTGATATCGTTCTTGGCGCAATACGCGATCAAATCGGCGCGACCTTTGAAATCCCAATGACGCCAGGGCGCGACGACTTTTATATCCGGCTGAAGCGCGTAATAAGTCAGCTCAAAACGAACCTGATCGTTGCCCTTTCCGGTCGCGCCGTGAGCGACGGCATCCGCGCCTTCTTTTTGGGCGATTTCAATTTGCCTTTTCGCAATTACAGGACGCGCCAGTGAAGTTCCCAAAAGATAAACGCCTTCGTAAAGCGCATTCGCCTTGACAGCCGTCCAGACGAAATCCTTAACAAACTCTTCGCGCAAATCTTCGACATAAAGCTTCGACGCGCCCGTTTTCAAAGCTTTTTCTTCCAGCCCTTCGAGTTCCTCACCCTGCCCGACATCCGCCGTGTAGCAGACGACTTCACAGCCATAAGTTTCCTTGAGCCAAAGCAGCATCGCCGACGTATCAAGCCCGCCGGAATATGCCAGAATTATTTTGTTGATTTCCTTCATCTTCAAAGTCTGAAGTCTTGAGTCTTGAGTCTTGAGTAAAAGCCGGATTCGACTTAAGACTCAAGACTTCAGACTTAAGACTCGAAAAGCTCCCAAATCTTTTTCATTGCCGATTTCTGCGCTTTGGCGTCTTTGACGGCGATAAAAATCGTGTCGTCGCCGGTAATCGTGCCGACAATCTCGGAAATTCGCGCCGCGTCAATCCGAACGGCAACCGCCGAAGCCAAGCCCGCTTCGCATCTTGCCACAATCAAATTTTCCCCCGCCGTGTCTAAAACGAGCAGCCCGAAAACAGGCGTTTCGGTTTTTTCAGGAATCGCGTAAAAACCGCCGACTTTAACAATTCCGAGCTCGTCCAGATCACGTGAAACGCTCGACTGCGTAGCGGAAAAGCCTTTCTTCTCTAATAGCTCCGAAAGCTCTTCCTGTGTGCCAATTCGTTTCGCCCGAATCAAACTCAAAATCGAATTTTGTCGTTTCTCCTTCTGCATATTCCTGAATCTTATGCAGTAAATTTGCATAAGTTGTGAATAGATGCATAATTTAGAGAAAAAGTTTATCTTTGTCAAATTGATTTTTTTAGAAATAAAATTTTGAACATAAAATAAACTTGTTCGGAGAGAAAATGGCTGAAACAAAAAATTTGTGGGGCGGAAGATTTACCGGAAAGGCGGACAAAACTTTTGCCGAATTTAACAATTCGTTC
>DATHTS010000270.1:0-7256 GCA_035462935.1 Pyrinomonadaceae bacterium | reverse complement strand
GAAGCCCGATAAGGTTTCTTTTCGCGCAAAACTTTGCCGATAATTCCAGAGCGAATTGAGAATTTTCTGCCTGCCGCCCCACCTTCTCCGCCGATATAAGGAATTAACTGTTCCATTTCCTCATTCGGCTTACCTGCTGAGTCAACCCTATGCATTGTTACTCGAAGCTGTCCGTTGTTCCTTTCAGCCTCAGTAAAACCTCGCATCTCACTAACAAGTTCGTGAAGAGTTATAAGTGATGCTTTTATGCCCTCAAAATTATATTTCAAGGCTTCTTCACTATCTTGTTTGGATGCTTGTAAAATTTTTACGATACCTGCTAAAAACAGCCATATCGCCGCGACAACTCCCGCAAATCCAAAAACTTGTCTACTTTCATCTTGGAGATTTACAACCGCTGCAATTAAGACAACGATTATGGGCGGGACACTTCCAACTAACTCCGAGAACCACTTTTTTTGATAAAATGGTGTGGGTTTTACTCCCGGGATTCCAGCCATTCTTTGACCTCCTCAATTGAGAAAAATATAGGTAAACCTAGTTCTTTTGCTAATGCAACTTCCCCTTGCGCTCCCTCTGACATTTCCCAGTCGGACGTGCAAACAACCGCATCACATCGCCTAACCATCTCCAATGCGCCTTTAAGCCATAAACTATCCGGCGCAGCTCCGCCAAAATACTCAGTGTTTTTATGCGGACAAATTACAGAAAGTCCTAGTAGCCATAGCTCCAACGATAGTGCTTCGGCTTTCCGTATGTTCTGAAATACTCCCCATTCTGTTTTAGCGCGATACCTCCCAGCAACAAAGACTAATTTCACAGAACCCTCTTATATAAACGCTTAATTCCCCCCATTGTTTCACAAATGAAACTAAAAAGCAAGATTTTTTTTCTTTTATTAAATTAACCTTTCTTTTTTCAGATAAAGCCTGCATACGTGGTCGGGCGCAACTCGGAATTTCGTGCCGTGATTTCTCAAACCAACACTTCCTGGTTTCGCTTCCCGCGCATCAAAATCAATAGCAATCGTGCCGTTTATTATTTCGGCAATCAAAAGCGTCAAATGAAGATTTTCAAAACAATCTACGCGGTGAAAACGAACGTCGCGCCCTCTGCGTTCGCCTCTAACGAGCATTAAACGCCGAAGTTTTCCGCCCGCAATGTTTAGTAGTTGGTCGTGAGTCCACATCGGCACAATCCCGTTTCCTTTAAGCGGGCGCACAATGATATTTCCGGCATCATCGGCAACAATAAACCTGTCTGATTTTCCACGTATGGTATGACGAAAACTTTTCCGCCCGTCTTTATCAATCCAACCGAAACGATTAACCATATAACGCAGAACGCCTTCCGGTTGCGGTTCTTTATGAAAAAGAGTGATTAGGTGAGTTGTAGGATTGAAATACTTAACTTCCCATCCGATTATATCGGCGATATCTTTATTTCCGGCATTCAAACCGATTAAATCTTCAAGAAAATTTCCGGGTCCGCCCGTGCCGTTGTATCTGGCAACATCTTCGGGCATATTTATCCAGCCTAAAGACAGAATTTCACGCAAGCGGGCGAACAGTTCTTTTTTACTGTTCGGCGTGGTAAATGGGATTAAATTTGTCATTAGAGAAGTCCTCTATTTGCTTTTATTCTTTCTTCGGCAAGTTTGCAGTATTCCACCGAAATATCAATACCAATCCATTTTCGCCCTAATGCTTCGGCGGCTATTGCAGTTTGCCCGCTACCGATAAATGGATCGAGGATTATTTCGGCATTGGTTGAAGAAATACATCTTTGCGCCAATTCAACCGGAAATGGCGCGGGATGCGGATTATTGTTTTCTGACGGGATATACCAAACATCGCCTTGCGCGTTTGCCTTTGGCGCAAGTTTGAAATCTTTTTTACAAATCAGATAAATGACTTCGTAAGTTGGCAGAAAATAACCGGGATTGAAGTTTATTCCGCCGTTTCGTTTCCAGATGATAATCTGACGAACGGGAAAGCCTTCTATAATATCGTGGCGGTCTTGAAGCAAGCCGTTTTGAACGCGCCATTTATGATTGTAGAAAATCGCGCCATCATCACGTAAAAGGCGCATCATTGCCGTTAAACATTCACGTTGCCACTCGACATATTTATCGTGCGGCATATCGTCTGTATGCGTTTCATAGCCTTTTAAGAGTGCGGCATTTTCCCATTTTCCGCCATTGCCGTTCTTCAAACCGTTGCCCGTGCTGTTTCGCAGATTATAAGGCGGCGATGTTACCACCAATCCGACGGACTTTTCCGGCATTTGATTCATTACAGTTACAGCATCGCCGCAATGAACCTTATTCAGCCATTTGTCTATTGAGTGTAGCTCAACAACATTGCTGGCTTTTTTCTGCTTTTCGGTTTTTATCGGCGGAGTGTTGAGCATAGTTTTGATAGCATCGCCAAAATCAATAGACGGATTTTCGTATTCGGACTGATTTTCGCCGCTTTGTTCGCGGCGTTTTTTTATCGGTTTGGTTGGCATTACTCCTTTTGCTCGTTTAAGTCTTTGGTTATGAGAGTTTTATACATCAAACGCCCATTGCACTCACTCAAGACGTTATCAAAGCGCGGCGTTTCGCCGCTTTTGCGGCTATTATACCGAAAATCAAACTCAGTGCAATAGCGGTGAAGATGTTTTTTGCTGACTTGATGATAAATGCCGTAAATACCGCGTTTCAATAAACTCCAAAAACCGTCAATTGTGCCTGTGTGAATATGTCCGCCCGTTTCGTAGCGGACATATTCGCCTTCGCTGTGAGTAACCGTTTTGTGATTGTAGTCAAGACCTAAACCCGTATATGACAAAAATTCATCGGTCATAATATTTGCGCCTTTTTCTACCTTGCTTCTAACAATGCTCTGTAAAGTGTTGCTGTCAACCTTATCAACAGGTCTGGCAAAAACTCTGCCGTTGCGCTCAACTAATCCCAAAACAGCCGCTTTGCCAGATGAACCGCGTCCTTTGATTTTCTTTTCCTTAACGGATTTGTGCATATTTTTGGCTTTTCCGCCAATATAGGTTTCGTCAACTTCAACCGTATCTTCTAATTGTTCCGGCTCTGCGATACCGAAAGCGTATCGGATGCGATGTAAAAGATGCCAAGCCGTTTTTTGCGTAACGCCTAAATCCTTTGCCAACTGACAAGACGAAATGCCTTTTTTATGCGAAATGAAAATGTAAATGGCGATAAACCATTTGCGAAGCGGGATTTTTGTATCTTCAAAAATCGTGCCGATTAAAACCGTAAATTTACGACGGCAGGATTTACATTTATAATGTTTTCCGTCCGCAAATTTATAAACGGTGTCATTTTGACAATGCGGGCAAACGGGTTTGCCGTTCCAACGTTGTTTTTCTAGGTATTCGCGGCAAGATTGGTCATCAGGAAAATAGCTTGTTAATTCGGCTAAATTTTTGAATTTTTGTTTGAACATTGACAGCCTCTAAATAATTGAAATCAAAACTACTTAACTATGATTTTACGCTCTTATTTTGGGTCTGTCAAGTATATAATTACCATTAGTTATTAACAGGACAATATTAACTATACAAATCGCCATTGAGATATTTTAATCCCGAATCAACGATAATTGTTACGATTTTCTTTCCGCTCCCTATAATTCTTGCTCTTTGAATCGCCGCCCAGACATTTGCGCCCGATGTAGTTCCTCCGAAAATTCCTTCCAATCTTGCCAGTTTTCTCGCAGTTTCATATGCGTCTTCGTCTTTTGCCGATATTATTTCATCTGCCAAATCCAGCCTGCATATAGACGGGACAAATCCCGCCCCGATTCCTTCCAATCTGTGAGTCCCCGATGTATCGCCGCCTGAAAGCGAGCGGACATAAAACGGCTCGACGGCAATGCAGCGGATATTCGGAATTTCCTCTTTAAAAACTTCCGAGTTGCCGGAAAAGCTCCCGCCCGTTCCGACTCCGGTTATAAACTCGTCAATATCATTTCCAAGCTCATCCAAAATCTCTCTCGCCATTTTGTGATAAGCATTCCGGTTGTCAATATTATTAAACTGGTCGGTCCAAAAGGCGTTCGGCTGTCGGCTTAATTCTCTCGCTCTTTCAACCAGAGAATCAATCAGCTTGGCGGTTATCTTGCCGTTTTCGCTCGGAATTATTTCCAGCTCGGCTCCGAATGCACGCATCGTTTGAAGTTTTTCCTCGGCAAAAGCGTCAGACGAAACAAAATGCGCTTTATAACCTTTCGTGGCGCAAACCATCGCCAGAGAACTTCCCGTGCTTCCGCCGGTGTATTCGACAACTGTTCCGCCCGCCCTTAGCTCGCCTCTTCGCTCCGCGCCTTCGATCATCGAAAGCGCCATCCGGTCTTTCATACTTCCGGTCGGATTCGCGCCTTCAAATTTTACATATATTTCGGCGCAGCCGGGTTCGGCGAGTCGTTCCAATTTTATTAATGGTGTGTTTCCTATTGCCTTCATAGTTTCTCCAGGGACGCCATTTCGCAAGATTTTTTATGAATCTCTTGAAACAAGCTTTCCGCCGAGCCACGCCATCGGAACGTAAGCGACGACGAGATCGAGGGCGATAAACCACACCGGCGCGGGAATCAAAAATGCCGCAGCTATCCCGCCGAGAAGATGAATAAACCCGACGACGAGCGCGAAAGTCATTTTACGGCTGGCGGCTATCAACGCCGCCAAAAGACCGCCGACCAGACTTCCCAGCGCGTGAGCAAAAAACGGCATAATAAAATGCTTCGGCTCAAACAGATGCGCGTATGCTTTTATACTCTCCATATCGTTGACGTTAATTCCTTCCGGCGGCGGAATCAGCGACGAGCCTAACGAAATAATCCCTCCGTTTATTAATAGGCACGCAACGACGCCGACGATAACCGCCAGAATATTTCTAACAATCGGATTCATATTTCCTTCTCCTTCTTAAATTCTTCGTCCCACGGCTTTAAAACCCATTCGTAAACCTGCATTGAAATAAACCGAGAACTTAGATTGTCGGTAATTTCTTTTCACTTTGGCATAAACGACTGCCGGAGCTGAAAAGTTTTGTTGTTAGCCGGCAACATTTTCATCCGCTTGCCGACCGGCTTTTTTTCGGTCAGATTTTCTATTCTCGGTTTCATCCGATTATTTATTTGGCAGCGTAAATCCAAGCCTCTTTACCGGATTTGAGGGAAATCTTAATTCTTTTGTAATTATCCGGCTCGTATTTATCGGCTAGAAACAATTCTTCTTCCGAAATCTCCAAGACAGTTCCTTCAATAATGTCGTCTTTTGACGGAATTGCTGTCAGTTGATATTTCTCCTCGCCTTTTGAAAGAAATGATTCGTCTTTGATTTCAATCGAAGAAAGTTTATAACCCGTAAGAATGTCCTTTGTGCCATTTAAAAGGCGTCCGAATAATTCTAATTGAACCTTTTCTTTTTGAAGCGTTCCGTATGAAAAAAGATTTTCTTTCATTTTTATAGTTCTTCAATTACAGTTCCGTCTTCTGTTAATTTCATGTGTTTTCGTCAAATTTGATCTGTCATATATAGTTCAATCAAAAAACTCACTAGAGGCTATCTCAAAAATACAAAAGGTAAGGTTAAGCCAGCGGTCTGTGACCGCGTTTGCCGAAGATTGTTGCCTGAAACGCGGTCATAGACCGCTTGCTTAACGATAAATTATTTTTGAGATAGCTTCTAACATTTTTAAGATGCGCGGAACAAATATGAATAATTTATCTAAAAACTTAAAAAATAAAAACGACGAAGCCGGAACCTCATCCTTACTTGAAACAGAAATCACCAAAATTTCCACCACGGTTTTACTTCTTTGGGCTTAAAGTTTTTCATTCGCTCTTCGTATTCTTTCAGTTCTTGCTCGAGCCTTCCCTTGTCTTCATAAATTTTCCAAATATCGGTGTCCTGATCTATATGGATTACTCTTTCCTGATGAGTCGTCACGGCAAAACCGTGTTCCGGGTCCCATACGCATTGGAAATGCCATTCGAGATATGCGATGTCGTTCTTGCTCTCTTCATGAAAGCTCACGCTCAGAGGTCCTATAAACGGTTTGAAATCAAAATCGTCTTTCGTTTCGGGCGTAATATTCGGAACAAATGAATCATCCGGATCCAAATATTGAGTAAACTTGTTAACTTCCTCGGTCAAAGACTTGAGAATGTTGTCTCTTATTTCGTATTGATTTTTGAGTAAATGGTTATAAGCATTTATCTCCGCCCGGCAATCTTCCGCGTTATTCCCGCGGTAGCAATTAAAATATAATAGAACTTTTCCGTCCGTTATTTCTTTGCCGTTTTCCCGATGCTTTAGAAAGTATCCGTCCCAAGCCTCTAAAACTATCCTTGCTTCGACAATTTCTAACGGGCTGAGTATTGTCCCGATATTTCTGATTCGGATGTTCGGAAGTTCGCTCTCAAATATATCCATTTTTAGATTCTCAGCTTAAAAGTTTTCGGTTAATAAATTAATAAATTTCCCGCCCCTTTTTGCATATTTATTTCCCTGCACAAAAACAGCATTTCACGTAAATTTATAACTTTTTTACTGGCATTGCTTGATTGGTTTCTCGATTAGTCCGCCTTTTTTCTCGTCCCACTTATAGCATCGCTCACGGACGAGAACCATTTTATTTTTCACGACTTTGTAAGTTGCCTTTATTACCGAACTTCCGGCGCAGCATTGATTGGTCATAGAAATCAGTTTCTTTTTCTCGTCAAATTCCAGCGAAGTTCCTTCGTATTCGCTGTTAAAGAAATTTTTCGTGGTCGGATCGTAAAGAAAATATAAACTCGAAGTGTTCGCTCCGGCATAAAAGGATTCAAATATCGAAAAATCCTGAAAACCGTCGAAATTATAATCGCCGATTGAGATGCTCTCCGCGCCTCTCTGCTGACCGTCCAAATTTATTTTCTGGAGAAGGCGGTCGGTTTTTTTCTCAAATATTTTGACCGCGACGGCTCTGTCATTTGAGACGACGACTCTAAAGTATCTGTCGGAAAAAGAAGCCGATTGAATCAGCTCTCGCTCTATAGACTCGCTGCCAGTTTCATATCCGAGCTCGAAATCTTTATTCAACTTAATATCCAGAGTTTTCCCCGTTTTGGCATCTCTCCAAATACCTTTTATCTCGGCATTTTTCGCGTCGAAATTATCAAACGTCAAAGTCGCCCGCGTCCGCTTCTTCACGTCTTTTTCAACAAACGTCAGCTTCTTTTTGATTAACTTGC
>DATHTS010000269.1:0-2641 GCA_035462935.1 Pyrinomonadaceae bacterium | reverse complement strand
GAAACGGTTTCAAAAAAGGAATAAAAAGAATGATGAAGTTTTCGGCGAAAAATATTTGGCTGGCGGTTGCCATTTCCCTGCTCGGTTTTTCCGCTCTCTACGCTCAATCGCGCCACAGCATTAGAACTACCGGCGACATCGAAGGAATGGTGATACCGATTACGGCTTGGCGCGACGGCGAATCTAAAGAGCCGATTAAAGTCGAAAATATCTATCTTTACGAAAACGCCATTGAGCAGAGAATTTTGAATTTCGCGTTTGATCCTTCGCCATCACGTATCGTGCTTTTGGTTGACAATTCGCAAACCGTCCGCGCCGACATCGAAAAATTGAAAAAAGCGGCGATGGAATTTGCATACGAAATTTATGACGGCGACCAGCTTTTCATCATCGCGTATGACGAAAAAGCGGAAATCATCCAGGAATGGACGGACGACGCGAAAAAGATGGAAACCGCGCTCAATACTTTCCGAAAACAGGGAAATCCGTATCTTTTCGACGCTCTGGACGCGACTATGAATGAAGTTTTACTTCCGCTGATGCCCGGCACGCGCAAGACGGCAATTGTCGTAATCGGCGACGGTCTCGACCGGGGAAGCAAAACATCTTTCGATAAAGTTTTAGGCAAGCTGCAAAACAACAATATCACGGTTTACGCCCTGCAAATGCCCGACCGAACCGGCGGCGCGTATCGCCGCAACCAGCCGAAAGCCGGAAAAGTCGTCAAGGATATAACCGAAGGCACGGGCGGACTGACTTTCCCGATTGAGGAAGCGCAAACCGCCGCCAAATTTATCGCCGACGAGCTTCGCAAAAACCGCTACTTGCTTTCATATCTTCCGACAAACACTTCTTCTTTCGATGCGCGGAGAGTTTTTGTAATCGCCGATGAAGGCATCAAAGTCCGCACCAAAACCGCGCAGCCGCCGAATATTAAATAGTCTAGGCAAGTGAATAGTGAATTGTAAATAGTGAATGGTGAATTGTGAATTGTTTGATAAACAAAAGACTCTATTCACAATTCACTATTCGATTTTCGCGTATTTCGCGGGCATATACTCTTGTAAAGTTCTCCGCCTTGACACACGCTTGTCTTATGTTTTACGTTTTAGGCGAAAGCAAATTAACGTTTTTTACGCTATAATCTAAGAACCACAGAAAGGAGACGACCCGTGAGCGATTCCAAAAATGTACCGAAACCGCCGCCGCCGGACGATTTTTCCAAGACGACGCCGAACATCAAAGTGCCGAAAAATGATGCTGCGTCATATGATTGGGAAAAAACGAGCTACAATTATCCGCCGCAGCCGCCGTCTGAGGATTGGGGCAAAACGGTGGCTAATTTTAAAGTTCCTTCCTCTTCGGAAGAGCCGGATTTTAACAAAACCTATATGCCTTCGAATCAGCCGAAAGCCTCGGACGATTGGGGAGTAACGCGGGAAAATGTTAACCTGCCTGCCGATTTCGGCACAAAGCCGGAAGATTTTGAAGGACAGGGCGCGAACACGAATTTCACCACGCCGCTCATTCGTCTTCCCGAAGCTGAGCGCCAAAAATATCAAAATCTGCCGCCGACCCCGACGCAGGAACTTGCCCGTCAGAAAGAAGAGGAAGCGAGCAAAGGCGGAATCCCGAACTGGGTTTGGATTTCGGGCGGATTGATGACGATGTTCTTTTTTACGGTCATTGTCCTGCTCGGCGCTTATTTTATTTTCTTGAACCGCACGGGTTTTGATGTCGTGTTGAAAGGCGCGCCGCCGCAGAGCGACGTTTTGGTTGATAAGGTTCATTGGGGCGTAACAACCGATGACGGCTCGATAAGACTGACAGGTTTGAAAGCGAATGAAACCAAACGCATCGAAGTCGCCCATCCATCCTATAACTGTGAGCCGATTGATGTAAAAGGCGACGACGGTGTGAATGAAGAAAAAATCGCGCGCTGCGCGACGATTCACGTTAAACCGGGCGAAGACTGCACCAACATCAAAACCGGCGAGTTTGAAAAGGCGGAAAGATGCGCCAACGACGCTTTGGATAAACTTCCCGATCCGCCGCCGATTGACGATTTGCTCGCGGCTTTGAATCTTTTCATTATCAACTTCGAGAGCGGAAAATACAACATTCCGCCGCCGCGAATGGCATTTTTGAAACGCGCTTCGGAATACATTCAAAAACTGCCGCCGTCAGCCGTTATCGAAATCGGCGGGCATACCGACAGCGACGGTTCGGACGCTTCAAACCAGACGCTTTCCGAAAATCGCGCCAACGCGGTCAGAGACGCGCTGCTTAAATTCGGCGTAAAAGCTGAAATGCTGCAAACCAAAGGTTACGGCGAATCGAAACCCAAAGCGACGAATGAAACTGATGATGGAAAATTCCAAAACCGGCGGATTGAATATACGGCGGTTAGAAAATAATTTTAAAAATGAAACCGCAGATGGACACAGATAAACGCAGATAAAGTTGAAAGATTAACCAAAACACCAAATTGCTTTTTCTTTTCAAAATCTGCGTTCATCCGCGTTTATCTGCGGTTTCATTCCGACTTGTTCAAAACCTAAATTTCCGCAGCGCCGCCAAATCTTTCACCCCCAAAGCCTGCATTTTCACTAAAAAATTAACGAAAATCTGCGCCGTAGCA
>DATHTS010000268.1:0-2023 GCA_035462935.1 Pyrinomonadaceae bacterium | reverse complement strand
ATTAAATTAAATAAAAGAGAGACGGTTTTTGACACAGTTTTGTAAAATTAACCTGTGTTTTATTGGATTGTAATAATTAAATGATTCTTAAAAATAGTCTCAAAAATGGTCGTTTCTGAGATAAATACAAGTTTATTGCATCACAGGACTAAGACATGATCAATTTCTTGTAATCATGGTTTTTGACAAAACTTTCCTCACGCCTTTTTTGAAATGGTTTCAGTGAGTTGTTTATAAATTCTTCCATACTTTCCCTTTTGTATTTCAAGCAAATATCTTTCAAGACTACACAAATATTGACTGAAACTTAATTAAGGTTTAATCTAATTTCTTTACATAAGCTCATAACACGAAGGATAATTAAATAAAATTCGGAAAGAAAATAATGTTTATATTTAAAGAGTTAAAGAATATTGTATTGAGTTTTTCTTTACTGCTTATTTTACTACCTCCATTCATTTACCCGCAACAGACGCCTTCTATTGATTCAACTGTTTGGTTTCTAAAACCACAAAACAAAAAAGAAAAGTCCAGCTCTGTAGTTCTTTTTTTTCTTAAAAATAATGAGGCATGTGTAATGTTCCAAGACTATAAGGGCGGCGATTTAGGTCATTTACCAGTGATAAAAGGCAAGAGACCCATCTGGAAGCAGAACGGGTCTGATTATTTAATCAAATTTCAAGACAGAGATTTAGTTATATCCGGTAAAATTGGGAACGATAATTCGATAACGGCTGTTACAAAAGGAGAGGATAATTTGCTTGAAAGTAAGAGAGGCTTTATTGGTGAGTCTCTTAAAGACCCTAAATTATCTTATGATACTCGCAAACTTTTAGTCCCTTTTTCTTGGTTGACAGCTTTGCCTAGCGGAAAACCCAGATGGGCTAAGGAAATTAAAGGGCAGGGACTTGACCTTTGTAATCCCTTGGAAGCACCTAATCAACAGTCTCCTTGGTTTCCACCGTCTTGAGAATTTCTTTGTTTGCCTAAAAAAGGGCGTTCGTTTTTGAGACTGAAATAAGGTTATTGCATCACAAGAGTAGAACACAATTATTTTCTTGTAATCCTAATTTTTCAATAAAACTTTCATCACGCCTTTCTCGCTCGCACGGTTCATCGCTTCCATGCCTTTTGCCAGAGAGAATTCCTCGCTGATAAGGCTTTCGACATCAATTTTTTTCTCGCTTAAAATCTCCAAAGCCGGAGCAAAACGCCCGCAGCGCGAGCCGACAATCGTGATTTCGTCAACCACCACGCGCCACGCTTCCCAATTCGGTTTCCCGTGGAAAGTAGATTTTAAGACTAATTTCCCGCGCGGTTTTATCAAATCCAGAGCCAAACCGAAACCGCTTTCCGCCCCGGACGCTTCGACTACAACATCGAAATTCCTATTTAATTTCAGCGCGCTTTCGAGCAAAATTCCTTCAACGCCTTGCTTTTCGGCAATTGCCAATTTCGCTTTGTGCTTGCCGATTAAACGGACATTGCGGCTTTTCAGAGCCAAACTCAAAGCGCATAAAATTCCGAGTTTTCCGTCGCCGATAACTGCAATGCGCGTTTCGGGTGAAATCTCGACTTGCTCGGTGATGCCGAAAGCCGCCGCCAAAGGTTCGGTGAAAACGGCTTGTTCGTCGGAAACATTTGCGGGAACTGCGAGAAGATTTCTCGAAGGCAAAGTCAAAAATTCGGCATGGCAACCGTCGCGCCCGACGATTCCGAGAACCGTTCTTTCGGGACAATGCCTTGGATCGCCCATTTTGCAAAGCTCGCAAACGCCGCAGCCCGCGTTTATCTCGCCGACCACGCGCTTGCCGACCAAATCTGGCGCGTCGTCCGCTTTTTCCACGACGCCGACAAATTCATGTCCGATTGTGCCTTCAAACCCCGCGTAGCCGCGCGCGATTTCCAAATCCGTGTTGCAAATGCCGGATTTTACGACGCGTACGAGTGCTTCGTTTTCAACGTTCGGATTGGAAATTTCGGCGAGTTTTAATTGATTATTTTCAAAACGTAATGCTTTCAT
>DATHTS010000267.1:0-1749 GCA_035462935.1 Pyrinomonadaceae bacterium | reverse complement strand
AAATTATTTTTGTCCGTCGCTTGATTTACGTCATCCGCGCTTTGAGCGAACCGCAGACCGCCCGAAAGATTCTGGAAAGCCGTAATCGGAACGTTTGCCGGAACGTTCGCGTTATAATTTGCCACAACCTGCGTTAGCAGCGGGCTTGCCGCGCCGGTATCAAAGCCGGTCACGAAACGCCCTTCGGCTTCTCTCAAACCGGATTCCAATTCGTAACGAAGACCCAGATTCAATGTCAGTTTCGGGGAAAGCCGCCAGTCGTCCTGGACGAAAAAGCCGTGATAGTTTGATTGAACGTCGTAAGGAGGAAGCTGTTGAATTAAGCTGTTCGCATTCGCCGAAGGAATTCCCAAAAGGAATGCGGCTAAATCGCGTCCGATCTGGTTTTGAGTCGCCGCATTCGAGTTTGACGCCGGCGAGGTGTAAATGCCGGTAAACATAAAACGACCGGCATTATAACCGTTCGATGCGCGGTTTTCCATCAATCGGCGATAATCATAACCGTATTTAAGCGTATGGTTGCCGAAAATCTGGGTCAGGGTCGGCTGCACCGAAAATAATCTGAAGTTTCTTGTCAAACCTTCATTAAAATCCGCGCGTTCCGCCCCGAGCGTGTCGTAATTAGTAAAGTCAAAACGAGGGAAAACGGTCGAACTTGTTAAACCGGCAATCCCGCTGAAACCGAGGTCGGCAGCGGACATCGGATTTGCCTGGATACGCTCCTGCACAAAGTCATTTAAGCTCGAACGAAGATCAAGAATGAAATTGGAAGAAAGCACAGCCGTGTAATTGACATTTCCGCCTTTATTGGTGCGAATTTCAAACCCTTGCGTGATCGAACCCGGCTCGCCGATATAGTTGTAGCGGTCTTCGTTGCTTTTGCTGTAGAAAAACTTGCCGAAAATCCGGTGGTTCGAGTTAAAGTTATGATCAATCCGCGTCAGATACGAATCATATGGTCGGGAAAGAGTTTGGTTTGAAAAGTAATTGTCAACCACTCCCGGTTGGTTCGGTAACGGGTAAAGATTTAAGAACGCCGCCGCCGCCGGATTAAGACGCGCCGTCGGAATGATATTTCCGGTAAAAGGCGTTCTGCAAACCGTAGTTCCCGTACTGCCTGCGGCGCACGTAGTGTTTCGTAAAACGGCGGTCGCCGGGTCATAAATCAATACCGGTGTCGAAAGAGCCAGAAGCTCGGAAAAATCTCCGGTTCTCATCCTTTGAGTCGGAACCGTAAATGTTTCCGGTTCGGCGCGTTTGTCAAGCTGTTTTTCATAGGAAAACATAAAAAACGTTTTGTCACTGCCGTTATAAAGATAAGGAATGTAAACCGGTCCGTTAAGCTGCCCTCCGGCGCGATAATAACTGCGCGGAGCGCGTTCTTCGCCGATGCGGTTGGCGAAAAAGTTATTTGCCGTCAGCTTGCCGGGGCGGTTGAAATAATAAAGCGAGCCGTGCAGCTTGTTTGTTCCGCTTTTAACGGCAACGTTCACCGTCGAGCCGGCGGTAAAACCGTTCTGCGCGTCGAATGCGTTGGTTTGAATTTTGAATTGCGAGAGCGCGTCAGCCGGAGGAGTATAAGCGACACCGCCGTCAAAAGTAACATTTGGCGACCCGTCCAAAGTGATCTGGTTTCCGGCAGCGCCGTTCGTTCTGAAATTAGCAAGCTGCCCGTTTGCCGTCGGACCGCCAAACATCGGATTTCCCGTATAAGAAACGCCCGGAGCCTGCGTCGCTAAGGTGTAAGCC
>DATHTS010000266.1:0-8257 GCA_035462935.1 Pyrinomonadaceae bacterium | reverse complement strand
CGTTTGGAGGCGGTCTGTGACCGCCGGAGGTTGATTTCATTGGACGTTGGCGGTCAGAGACCGCCTCTTAACATTTTTCATTTTTTTCACGCAACTCGGTATTATTTTAGCCTTTTAGCCGATAGTCTTTGTCCCTCTTGGTTGATAATCATCTTTGTAACTTGCCCTTTCTCGTCCCGGACAAATATAAATTGCCCGTTTATACCTTTTATGAAAAATTCAATCTCGGATTCGGGAAGCAGTTCTGCCTTTGGCTGTCCGGCAACTTGGCTCATCAGTTTCTCGCCTTCTCTTGTGACGTTAAAGACGACATTAGGCGCAAGTTCGTATTGACCGATGTAAGCTTCATAAATTTTCGGGTCTAAACCGATAACTGTGCGCTCTCGCGGCATCCGGCTGTAATGCCGCGCCGCGACTTGCCAGCGCCCGTTTCGTTTGACAAAAGTATCGGTAAAGCGCGATTGAAAATTCAGACCACCCTGTTCGCCGGCTTGCAGTTTCGAGATGATACGCCCGATTACAATAGCCGTATCTTTATAAATTCGCACGCGAACGTCTTCCACGGTCAATGACAAATTGGAGTTGCCCGGCGCGGCTTGGATTAAAGCTCTCTCTTCAGTTTTACTGCGAACCGTGCCGCTTTCGTCCGTTCCTGTGAAATCGTCGGCGACGATGCGGTCAAACGCCGCTTTATCGCCGCGCAGGTAAGAATTAAGCCACTCGTTTTCGAGGCGCTTTAACTCTTCTTCAGAATTATTTTGCTTTGAACTTTCGTTTTTCATTTGACCAAACGCGACGGAAAACACCGCGAATAAAATTATGCCGACAAAAAGCAACTTCATTATTTAGCTCCTTACAAATCTTAGAGTTCGCGCACAACGCCGGAACTGAGTAACATCAGGGTTTATTGATTAAGCAGAGTGGCTTGCGAAGCGACCACCTGCCAGCGCCCGTTTCGATTCACAAACACATCCGTGAAGCGCAACGTAACTTCCGCAACTTCGCCTTGATACTCGCCCGCCGCCTGCGTTCTGCCCGTAACGATTGCCCAATCTCCAAACAGGCGCACATTGATGTCGTCAATCCGCATTGAAATGACTTGACGGTCTTTCGAGCCGAACGCTTCTTCCAGCACCTCAGCCTTTGTCAGAACTCGCCCCGTTAAATCTGTAACGCTCCAATCATCGGCAAGAATCTGCTCGATAAACGAACGGTCGCCCTCGACCCAAGCCGCTGCCAGACGTTCTTCAATGCCGCGTAGAAGTTCAATAACTTCCGCATCATCTAAATTTTCCGAATTTTTCATAAAATTTGAATTTATATTTCCGAAATCTATAACGACAAACGGATTTTAATCCAATTTAGATTGATGACAAAGTTTTATGTGGCAAACGGTAGAATCTGCGGGGCGAAGAAACTTTTTAAAGAGGTAAATTTTTTCCGTTGTCACTGCGGTTTATTTCAAAAGCGAGAGTTTTTGAACTAGGTTCTGTTGACATAAGCTCAAAGTCGGCGAAGCCGACAAATTGAATAGCGTCGGGTGAAACCCGATGAGTCCGGTCAAAAATCAACCCGACGCTGAAAGTGTCGAATAAAATCACAGATAATTCGTCCCTTACAGGGACGGCTCGGCTGTTTGACAAATACGCCGGGTTGCACCCGACGCTATTGAATCAGTCGCTTTCAGCGACAAAAACATTAAATTTTTCCTTATGTCAACAGGACCTAATCATTCGCCGAGAAATCTGGCAAGGTTTTTACGAAAGCCGCGCCCGGAGGTTAGCTCAGTTCCGTCTTTGAGTCTAATTGAAAAAACTCCGTTAAAAAGCGGGTGAAGCTCTTTGATGCGCTCGACGTTGACGATAATTGAGCGGTGTATCCGCAGGAATTGATTCGGGTCGAGGCGGCTTTCCAGACGGCTGACGGTTTCTCTGACGAGATGCGTTTCGCGCCCGACGTGCAGTTTCACGTAGTTGTCGGCGGCTTCAAACCAGTCAATTTCTTCCGCGTTGACGAAGAAAATGCGTCCCGCCGTCTTGACGACGATTTTTTCAAGCCGATTCCGGTCGGCTTTTAAACTGCTTTCGATATTTTCCTGCCGCGTCCGCAAATCTTCCAGCAAAGCCGTAAAGCGTTGACTGACGGTTTCGCTTTCGGCGCGCCGGAGCTGCGCTTTCGCTCTTTGCAAAGCGCGGGCGAATCGCTCGTCGTCGGACGGTTTTAGAAGATAATCGAAGGCGTGGACTTCAAACGCCCGCAGAGCGTATTTGTCATACGCGGTAACAAAAATAACCATCGGCATCTCGTCCGTGCCGACTTTTTCGATTACCCCGAAGCCGTCGAGACCGGGCATCTGCACGTCGAGAAAAACCAAGTCCGGTTTTTGTTTTTTAATAAACGACACGGCTTCGACGCCGTTGGCGCACTCGCCGACAATCTCCACTTCGGGATCATTTTCAAGCTGCATCCGAATGCCTTCGCGGGCGATCCGTTCGTCATCAACGATCAGCGTTTGAATCTTCATCATCTTTTCTAAAAAACATTAAACAGGCATCTAACCTTCGCTCGTCCGAAAAGGGATGGTAATATTGACCGAAAATCCGTTTCCCTCTTCACTATTTATTTGAAACGTATGATTGCCGTCATACATCTGTTTGAGTCGCGCTTGGGTATTGGCGAGTCCAATGCCTTTCTTGATTTTAGCCAACTCTTTATTGCCGATTCCCGCTCCGCTGTCGCGCACCGAAAGTCGAAGCGTTTGCCCCTCGCGCTCGGCGCGGATTTCAATAGTGCCGCCCGCAATCTGCGGAGAGATTCCGTGTTTGATGGCGTTTTCGACCAAAGGCTGCAAGATTAAATTCGGAACGCGGGCGTCCAAAGTTTCCGGCTCGACGTTCATCCGCACCTTCAGGCGTTCCTCAAAACGAGTTTCTTCGATTTTCAGATAACGCTCCAAAAATTCCAGCTCGTCTTTGAGCGAGACTTCCTGCGTTCCGATGTTGTCGAGCGCCATCCGCAGCAAATCGCTCAGATTAACGAGCATCCGGTTTGCCGCTTTGACATCCTTTTCCATCAGGACGGAAATCGTGTTGAGCGTGTTGAAAAGAAAATGCGGGTGAAGCTGCATCTTCAAAGCGTCGAGCTGCGCCCTGGTTAGTCTGGTTTCAAGCTGCGAAGCGAACAAATCTCTTTCACGGTATTTGCGGTAATAATCAATCGTATAGGTGACGCCAAAAACAACCCAGTAGGAGAAAAAATTGAAGTGGAAATGAAACGTTAGTTGATTTTGCAAGTCTTGAAAATAGGTGTTGGGCGCGGCAGATAAACCTATCAGGCGAAGAACAAAACTGTAAATTGCGCTTTGAAAAAATGAAATAATCAGTCCGGCTGTAATGTGAAAAATCACCCCGCCCAACCAGTTCGGCTTGGAAATCCGTTTGTTGAGGCTGAGCCAAATAACAACGGGAGTAAGCAAAAACCAGATGTTCCCATTAATCAATTCTCTCAGCAGCACGCCCCAGACATCTACAGGAAGATTGTCTGTTTGCCTAAAGATTATTTCGCTCGCGGAGTATAAAGCGATAAAATTCCAGGTTCCCCAAATTAATACCCACTGTGCCAGCGCCTTCCTCATATCATTATTTTTCAGAGATGATTTTAACTGAATCGGAGATTATTGAACATAATAATTCTTGCTGCCGCTTTCATCCAACTAATGTGATTCGGTTTTTTATTGACACACGCTTCTCTTGATTAATCAAGTTTATAATTGACCTATTTTTTACACATAGAAAATAAAAAACCTTGTGGAAACAAAAAAAACTGTTTTCTTTACCGGCATTTTTGTGTTAAAAAACAAATGGGTTGGAAAATTTAAAAGAAAAAGATTTTGAGTTTCCCGACAACCCGTTTAAAAATCGAAGCGTCCTACCCTTCGTTCAGTAAAGCCGGGAGTTTGTTTTTTTTAAACTCAAGTTTTACTCAAGGGCTTGGAGATAGAGTTAGAATTGAAAAATTATTTCCTACGGGAAAACAAAATCAAGGAGGACAAAAGACAGGTATGTTTAAAAAAATCCCTGTATTATTTTTAGCTTTAATTTTAGGTGTTGTAAGCGTATGGGCACAAAATACACAAACGCGCACCCTAACCAGTGGACAAAAATATAAAATCAAAGGCGTTGTTGTTTCATCAGAGGATAACAACAATTTTATCGTTCGTGACGCAACGGGCGTGGATACGAGAGTTGTGGTCGCTCCGAATGCGAGCATTAAAACGAATAGTTTCTGGGGCAGCGGAAACAGTTACCCGTCAACGGCTATTATTCGCGGATTGAATCTGGAAGTCGAAGGACGCGGTGACGGTATGGGCGCTTTATCCGCCAACAAGGTGCGTTTTGACAAAAGCAATCTGGAAGTCGCGCAGGCAATTGACACTCGCGTAACTCCTGCGGAAGAGCGTCTGACGCAAGCCGAGCAAAATGCGGAGCGCATTTCCGGGCAGATTGACGAATTGATGGCGATTTCCAATGCCGCCCGCGGCGGCGCGAAAGCCGCTCAGGAAACGGCTGACGCGGCGATTGCCGGCGTCAATGCGACAAATCAAAGAATTACGGCTATGGACGATTTTGTCGTTCAGTCAACTTCGACGGTTAATTTCAGAGTCGGCAGTTCCGTGCTTTTGCCGGAAGCCAAAATGCAGCTTGATGAAGTTGCCGCTACCGCTTTAACGCTTCGCGGTTATTTTATTGAAATTACCGGCTTTGCTTCGGCGGACGGTAATGAAAAAGCGAATAAGGCTTTGAGCGAACGCCGCGCTAAAGCTGTGATTGATTATTTGGTGGAAACACATAACATTCCGCTTCGCCGGCTCGGTAATTCATATGGTTTTGGAGAACTCCAAGCGGTCGCCGACAATTCGACCCGCGAAGGACGCGAACAAAATCGCCGTGTCGAAATCAAACTTCTTGTAAACCGCGGTCTTAATCAAAATGTTGAAGTAAGACCTTCATCAACCGACGACCAGTAGTTTTGGTATGAACTTAGGACAAAATGTTGTGAAAACTTTAAAGTTTTTTCACACATTTTGTCCTTTTTATTTTTTATATTTTTAGCAATTTTTGCAAAACCAAGGGGCTTATGAAACAGCAGCGATTAATTTTTATTTTAGCAATCATTTTTATCTTTTCCTTTTCAGCTTTTTCCCAAACCCCGAAGCCGACTCCGCCGCCAGCCGATGATGACGATGTTATCAAGATAGAATCTCGTTTGGTCGTCGTGCCGGTTTCGGTTGTGGATGCGAATGGAGAGCCGGTTTTGGGTTTGAAACAGCAGGATTTTCGCGTTTTGGAGGAAAACAAGCCGCAGGAAATCGCGGAGATTTCCGCCGCCGAACAGGTTCCGCTTGAGATTGCGCTGTTGATTGACGTTTCGAGCAGCGTGAATAAAATTTTCGAGTTGGAAAAATCGGCTGCCGCGCAATTTTTGCAGGAAGTGATGCGTCCCGGCGACCACGCCACGATTTTTCTGATTACCGACCGACCGGTTTTGCTGCAACAGCGCGATACGGCGCAAAAAACCGCTATAAATGTGCGTTCGATTAAATCAACAAAATCCCCGACCGCATTTTACGATACCGTAAGAGCGGCAACTCAATATTTAACCAAAAATGCGCCGCCGCGCAGCCGCCGCGTGATTTTAACCTTGTCCGACGGCGAGGATAACTACAGCGAGTTTACGCGAAAATCGGAAGTTGAATCTCTTAAAGGCTTGGATATTAATAAAATAACGCAGAAGGATTTGGACAAACGCGCCGTCCGCACTTCGCGGGCGCACGTTCTGGCGCAGGAAGATGTAATGAAATCTTTGCAAAACGCCGATACGGTTTTTTATTCAGTAAATCCTTCAGGTCCTTCGGTCAGACTAAATATTGCCAGCCAGCGGGCGCAAAACGCGCTGCAAAGATTTGCCGACCAAACCGGCGGAGCGGCTTTTTTGCCGCAATTTATTACCGAGAGAGATTCCCAGAGTTTCGAGCAAAAGAATATTCAAATCCTGGAACGCATTTTCCGCCAGATTTCCGCCGAGCTTCGCGCCCAATATCTCGTGCAGTATTATTCGGAAGCCGATTTTCCGCAGAATAAATACGTCAAACTCGATGTCAGCTTGAACAATCCGCAAAATCGGCGCGTGCGTGCGCGGCAGGGCTATTTTGTCAAAAATTAAGGGCGAATTTTATAAAACTTCGCTCGCGGAAAATCAGCGATTCTGTTTATTTCGGATTATCCGCAATTTTATTTGGAACAAAGGAATAACGCAGATTACTCGGATTGAAATAATGAGAAATCCGAGTAGTCTGCGTTAATCTCTTGTTCCTTCTATTTTTGATTTCTCAACAAACGGTTGAAAGTTTTAATTGGTAGTCTTTCCACGACATAGATTCTCAAATTTTGCCGGATTTATTTTTCAATTGAGAAAAGCATTGTGATAGAAAAGCCATAACTTTAAGAAATTTCGTGCGTAAGATAACAACGAGATATAAATTTATAATTTTTGAAGGTGAAGATAGATTATGCATAAATTAAATTTAATTTTACGCGCTTTTATTTCGGCTATTTTGATGATCGCGCTGTTTCCTATAACCGGCTTACAAACGGCGAAAGCGCAGCAATCAAACAGCAAAAACGAAACAATCGCTTTTGTCGGCGTAAACGTAATCCCGATGGATAAAGAGCGTGTTTTGAAAAATCAGACGGTTTTAATTCGCGCCGGGCGGATTGCGGAAATCGGCGGTGCCGGCAGTTTGAAAGTTCCGCCGGAGGCTTTACAGATTGACGGGCGCGGAAAATTTCTAATGCCCGGATTGGTTGATATGCACGTCCATTTATCTCCGGGCGAAGGCGCAAACAACGATTTGCCGAGCCAGCAACTGCGGCTTCTTCTGGCAAACGGCGTAACGACGATTCGCAGTATGATCGGCAATCCGAGCCATATCGCCATTCGCGATAAAATCAACAAAGGCGAGATTCTAGGACCGCAGGTTTTCACGGCTGGAATGCCTCTTCTGGGAAACAACACGCCGACGGTTGAAGAAGCTGTCAAAAAAGTTACCGAACAAAAAAAGGCGGGCTTCGATTTACTCAAAGTTCACGAGGGACTGAAGCCCGAAGTTTACGACGCGATTGTAAAAACGGCGCGTGAAGTAGGCATTCCCGTCGCCGGTCACGTTACGCCAAGCGTTGGGCTGAATCGCGCTTTGGCGGCGAAGCAAACTTCGATTGAGCATCTCGATAATTATCTGCAATCGGCGGTTGCGCCGAACGCGCAGGTGGAAATTACAACTTCACAGGTTGTTCTTGGTGAAACTCTCAAACACGTTGACGAGAAAAAACTTACCGAATTAGCCAGAGCGACGAGCAAAGCCGGAGTCGCAAACAATCCGACTCTGACGCTTTTCAAATTGGTCGTTTCCGATTCAAAGCCTGAAGAGTTCCTGAAATGGGAAGAAATGCAATACGTTCCGGCACAAACAAGAGCGGGTTTTGCCAAGCAAAAAGCCGGGACTCTCAATATTCCCGGCTCGGCGGAAGAAAAGAAAAGATATATCGAACTCCGAAATTATCTGGTTAGAGAACTGCACAAAGCGGGCGCGAAAATTCTCCTCGGACCTGATTCGCCGCAGTTTTTTCTCGTTCCCGGTTTTGCCGCGCACCGAGAAATGCAGAGCTTAACGGAAGCGGGTCTTTCAAATTACGCTGTCCTGGAAGCCGCCACGCGAAACGGCGCGGAAAATCTGGGAATGCTTAAAGAATTCGGAACAATCGAAAAGGGAAAACGCGCCGATTTGCTTCTGCTTGACGCAAATCCGCTCGAAAATATTGCCAACGCGAAAAAGATTGCCGGCGTTATGGTACGCGGAAACTGGCTGCCGAAGGAAAATCTTGCAAAAATGTTGGAAGAAGTCGCCGCGCTCCACCGCGAGACAAAACCGCAAGCCGGCACAAACGTTTCCTCTAATTCCAACCGACGACCGTAATCGTTCTTCGCCACGCCGAAAGCCAAAAAGACGGCACGCAAAACCCATCACTGAGCGAAAAAGGCAAAGCGCAAACAGGAGTAGGGTTCGAGATCGGAAAACAATGGTTTTCCTTCTTCACATCCTTTTGAGGTTTGCATAAAAATAGAGATGAAGAAACCAGAACCACGAAATAACACGAAGAAACACGAAAAAAATTAATCAATTTCGTGTTATTTCGTGTTA
>DATHTS010000265.1:0-9348 GCA_035462935.1 Pyrinomonadaceae bacterium | reverse complement strand
AAATCGCCGACTTCCAATACAAAAACCACGTGCGGTAAACTGTAAGCCCGGAACTTTCGACCGGAGTTTTCGAGAAATTTAACGCATTCGGCGATTCCGTTATAAGTAATCTGCGCGTCGTGAAAGACAATCACGCCGTTTTCATCTAATACATCAAGACAAAATTTGAAATCCGAAATGACGGCTGTATCAGTATGCTCGCCGTCAATAAAACAAAGCTGGATTTTATCGGCAACTTCCGAAGATTTTATTTCCCTCGTATCCCCGTCAATCGTCGAAAGTTTTTCGAGTTTTTCCGGGGCGACCTTTTTTAATTGTTCAATCATCCGCGCCGTCGAATTGTTTTGATAAACATAATCTATTCCGCGCTCGTCCGGCTGCTGCTGCGGACGCTTGTCAATCGAATAAATTTTCGCGCATTTTTCATCCAGAAGATGCGGCTGAATACTTCCGCCGATATGCGACCCGATTTCCAGATATTTATAGTTCGGATGAAGCTCGCGGACTGCAAATTGGATGGCGAGAAAGGATTGTTTATCGTCGTCGGTTGATTGGCTCGGAATTTTTTCAAATAATTTCAGGTCGAGATTTGAAATAAGCTGTTCAAAATTTTGCATAGGTAACAAATGTTTTCATTAAAAAATAAAACCCGTAATTTGTCGGTTTACCTTACGGGTAAAAAAACTCGGACCGATTTGGCATTTGCAATTAAGAAATCTTTGCTCCTTCCGTAAGTCTTTTTTTATTATTTCCCGAAAATAGTTTTTTTATGGCATAACTCGCAGTTTTCCCTGACAAAGAAGAAAGATAAACCAAAAATGCCGCCAACGCCTGAATCTTTGTCGGAGCGGATTCCCAGCGGGCGATAAACTGCCGGTGTAAATTTAAGGGATGGCGCCGATTTATAAATAAAACGCGCCCGATTTCTTTTACGGGCAAATGATGAAGCGGTTTTGGATAAGTGTTCGGCTCGCACCAAACCAGCGATTTCGGCTCAATCAAAAGCCGCCAGCCCATTTTTTTCATCCTTCGGACAAATTGAATATCGCCCCAGCCGTGCGGAAATTTTTTTTCATCCATCAAACCGCAATCACGAATCGCTTCCGCCGGGAACAAAACACAGTTTCCCGCCATTCCTTCCACCTCAAACGCTTCTTTCGGAAAATCAAAAACCGTTAAATCCTCGCGCTGCTGCCAGCCGCCGCCGAAGGTTTTCCATTTAAAATCAACCTGAAAAACTTTGTGCGGCTCATCCCAGAGCAAAAGCAGCGCGCCCACGATTGAACGCGGATTTTCCTCCGCCGTTTTTATAAGTCTTTGCAAAAACTGCTCGTGAAAGACGGAATCGTCATTCATCGTTACGATAAAATCGGAATCCCAATCCAAAGCCGCTTCGATACCGCGATTCGTTCCGGCTGCATAATGAAGCGTTCCGTCGCCCTGAATTAATTCTATTTCGGGAAAATTTTGGCGGATCGCCTTGCTTGTTCCATCGGTCGAACCGTCGTCCACGACGAAAATTTTTACATCAAGACCGTTTTTATCAATCCGCGAAAGGCTTCTCAAACCTTGCAGCGTTGTTTCGCGCCGATTGTAAACCGGAATTACCAGCGCGACTTTTTTTTCCTGTTTTCCCATTAACTAAAGAGTGTAAATTTAAACCAAATAGAAAGCGAAAATAAAAAAAGAAACCGCAGATAAACACGAATGCGCACAGATTGTTTATTCCTTATCTGCGTTTATCTGTGTCCATCTGCGGTTCTATTTTCCTAAAATTCTATGAAGCCGTTTGCGAAAGCTGCTTTTCCTCTTCGTCTAAACGACTTTTTACTTCTTGTTCAATCCAGGCGTAAGTTTTTGCCAAACCGTCTTCCAAAGAAACACCCGGCTCCCAATTCAAAACCTCGCGGAGTTTTGTATTATCGGAGTTTCTGCCGCGCACGCCTTGCGGTCCCTCGATATATTTTTTCCGGATTTCAAATCCGGCAATTTCGGCAATTATATCGGCGAGTTGATTAATCGTCACCATCCGGTCTTGCCCAAGATTCAGCGGTTCTGAAAAATCCGAGCGTATCAGCCGATAAATTCCTTCAACGCAGTCATCAATATAACAAAACGAACGGGTTTGTTCTCCGTCGCCCCAGATTTCGATTTCCGGTTTTTTGGTTAATTTCGCCAATGCGATTTTTCTACAGAGAGCCGCCGGAGCTTTTTCGCGCCCGCCTTCCCAGGTTCCCTTTTCACCGAAAATATTGTGAAAACGAACCGTGCGCGTTTGTATCCCGTAATCTTCCGAATAATGCATACAAAGCCGCTCGGAAATTAATTTTTCCCATCCGTAAGCATCCTGCGGCATTGCCGGGTAAGCGTCTTCTTCTCTGAGCGGTTTTACATCGGTTTCTTCCTGTAAATGCTCCGGGTAAATGCAGGCTGAACTCGTATAAAGATAGCGTTTTACATTATTTACGCGAGCCGCTTCGAGCGTGTGTAGGTTTATTAAAGAGTTATTGTAAAGGATTTGCGCGTGATGATTTGAAATAAAACCCATTCCGCCCATATCCGCCGCCAAAGCGTAAACTTCCTCGACATTTCGGGTCGCCTGCAGACAGTTGTCCCAGCGGCGTAAATCTAAAATCTCAAATTCGTCGGCATCAGTTTCCGAAAATTCCGGGTATTTTAGATCAACGCCGCGCACCCAATAACCCTTGTTTTTTAAAAAAGTTACCAGGTGACTGCCGATAAATCCGCCCGCACCTGTAACCAAGACCTTTGTTTTTTCAGTCATAAAATTTTACTGATTTTATTGAAAACCTTAATCCTCGTCGTCGCGCCGATAATGTTCCTGGTGATAGTAGCTCTGGTAATAATAATCATTTTCGGTCGAACGAAGCTTGACGTTATTCAGCACCACGCCGAAGATTTTCGAGCCGATGTCCTGTAAAAGCTGCCGCGAACGCCTTACGACCTGGCGCGAGCTCTTGCCCGAATGCACGACTAAAATCACGCCGTCAACCATCGAGGCGATCAAAACGCCGTCGGTAAACGACGCAATCGGAGGCGAATCAATTACGACGTGCGTAAAATTATTTTGCAGGAGAGCGAGTAAATTCGACATCTGCTCCGACCCGATAAGTTCTGCCGGATTCGGCGGAATCGGTCCCGACGGCAATAAAAACAACTTGGAGGATTCATCGAATTGGATGGCGTCCAAAACTTCCAATTCTTCCAAATCGCTCGCTAAAACCGTGCTTAAACCCTCGCCATTGTTGATGTTGAAAACGCTGTGCAGGCGCGGGCGGCGCATATCGGCGTCAATTATTAAGACTTTCGCGCCGGTCTGCGCCAAGCTGATGGCGGTATTAATCGCCGTTGTCGTTTTACCTTCGGCAGGCAGACTCGACGTAACCAAAAGCGATTTTGGAGCGTGTCCGGCGGTAGAAAGCAAAATCGAAGTCCGAAGCTGACGATAGGCTTCCGCCAACGATGAACGCGAGTCGGTAGAGATTAAAAGCTCCGAACCGCTGCCGTTATTCCCGTTTTCGCCGGAGCCGACCAGAAGCAGACGCCGTTTCGGCATCGAATCAATCATCGGAATTACCGCCAGCGCCGGAAGCGCCAGAAGTCTTTCCACATCGTCCGGCGTGCGAATCGTGTCATCGAGATATTCTAAAAACAGAGCTAAACCCGAACCGAAAAGCAACGACAAAATAAATTCCCCGAAAACGGTCATTAAACGGCGCGGCGAAACCGGCTTATCATTCGGAATGGCAATTTCCACCATTGCAATATTGTTATCCGATCCGCGGGCGATCAAGTCGTTTTCGCTTTGATTTTTAGTAAGATTTTCTAAAAATCCCCTTTTCGAATCTATATCCTGCTGCAAAAGACGAATTTCCACCGCCGCTTGATTTTGTCCCTGCGCTTGATTGTATTGCTCATTAAACGAGGCGCGGATTTTATCTTCCTGATCCTTAGCCTGAATGTATCGTGTTTGCAGATTATCAACCAAAACTTTGGTTGAGCGGGAGCGAAACTCTGCTAGCTCCTTTTCATTTCTATTTCTAGCTTTTGTAACTTCATCTTCAAGTGTACGGATTTTGCTGTCAATTTCTTTGATTTCCGGCGCTGTCTCCAACAGTTCTTCCAAAAGTCTTGCCCGCTCTGCTTTTAAATCACCTATTTTTTCACCTGCTTTATTAACTAATTGTCGAAGATCATTTTCCCTTTCAGTATAAAAGCGAATTATTTGCTCTTCAGCTAATGCTTTTTGTTTTTCAGGCGAATTGCTTACAGCCTTGTATGCCGCTTCAGCAAGTTTGCGCCGCTCTTCGGCTTCGAGAAGTTGTTTATTTAATCCTGCCAAACGCTCAATTACAATTGTTTGTTCTTCCGTGGTGTTAATAATTCCCGATTCTCTCTTTAATTGAACCAGCTTTTGTTCTCCGGCTTTTACGTCAGCTTGAAGATTAGCGCGTCTTTCATCTAAAAACTCATTGGTCGAGCGGCTCGTGCCGGAACGCTTTTCCGCGTTTTGCTTGATAAAAACGGCGGAAATTCCGTTGACAACCAAAGCGGCAAGATCAGGGTCGGTATGCCGGTAATAAATCTCTATAAGGCGAGTTTCCTTAAATGAGCCTCTGGCTTCCCTGATCGGCTCGACTGAAAGATTATTCCTTAAAATTTCGACATACGGCGCGAGGCGAATGGCTTCATTTACTTCCTCGGAAGAAGCTAAAGTATTGCGGGAAGCAACGGAAACCTCTTCAATTCCCTTATCCTTTTTCTGCGGAGCTTCGCCGGCAAGTCCGATAGCCGTTAAAACCGCCCTCCAAGTCGAAACCGAACCCTCTTTTTTATCTTTTTGAAAATTTTCGTTGTTGTCGAGACTTAAATCCTTGACAACGCGGCGCAAAAGGCTTTCACTGGCGAGAAGCTGAAGCTGCGTGTTGAAATAAGCCGGGTCGGAATTGAGCAGCGATCTGCCGCGGTCGCTGGTGACCAGATCGGGATTTGCCTGCTCGGACTCAACCTGCACGACGGCTCTCGACTGATAAATATTCGGTTTGCGAGCCATGTAAATTGCGGCAAGTGTGGTTAGCAAAACGGCAATTCCGATTACCAGCCAGAGACGCTTGCGGACTGCCCGCCAATATTCTAAAAGCTGGCTGCTTTCCTGGGCATATTCGCCGCGATATGAACGGTAGCTACCGTTCGTCATCGGAATTTGCGGCTCAAACGGTCTGTCCAGCTCGACTTTTTCAATTGTCGAATTTCTGATTATATCTCGTGTTTCTTTCATGGTTTATTCCAAAATCCCGTTATGGAATCATATAAAAAGTGTTTGGAATACCTTGCGTCAAGGCTTTTCCGACGCTGTTTAAGATGCTTTTAACTTTATCTGTGGAAACCGCCACCACATCGTTCGGCTGTAAAACCGGGTCTTGCACTTTGCGCTCGTCAATATCCTTTAAATTAAAAACGAGTTCTTCGCGGTCAGCGCTTCCTGCTTTTTGCCGCAGAATTCTAACCTTATCCTTTTGCGCGGCGGGTTTTAATCCTTGCGCATGAGCGATTGCCTGCGTCAAAGTTATCCTTTCCTTGAGTCTGACTACTTGCGGTTCGACGACGTTTCCGACAACATAAATGACTTCCGCGTCCCGAACGGAAACTACATCACCCGGTTTCATCCAAAGATTCACCTTGGCTTCAAGAACATCATTGAGATTAAAATTCAATACCTCGATTTCTTCTTCCTCGTCTTGCAATTTTTCACCCTGAGCTTTGCAGTTGGAGTTGCTGCCCGCGCGGGCGACTATAAGCCTTGTTCCGGCTTTATCATTATGCCCTCCGGCTAAAGCAAGCAGCTCGAGCAGGCGAACTTTTCGATTAATAAAATAACTCCCCGGCTTTTCAACCGCTCCGATTACGGCAAATGACTGCGAACGCTGCTCAACAATTCGAACAGTAACGAACGGGTTGCGAAGATAATTTTTTCGATATTGAGCGGCGATTTCATCGCCTAATTCAAATTCGGTTTTGCATACTGCTACAATCGGCTCATCAAGTTTGGGCAAATAAATCTTACCGCTCGGGTTGATGCTAAATTGACCGGAAAGCTGAGGCTGACGATTTACTTGAACTTCAATTGTGTCCTGGTAACCGATACGATAACGCTCGTCCTTATTGTCATTAGCTAAAATCTGCCTGCCGTCGG
This sequence comes from Pyrinomonadaceae bacterium, assembly GCA_035462935.1. GTDB lineage: Bacteria > Acidobacteriota > Blastocatellia > Pyrinomonadales > Pyrinomonadaceae > DATHTS01. The sequence goes on along the minus strand of DATHTS010000265.1, from coordinate 3,134 downwards.
GGATATTTTTATCGGCAGGGGTTGAATTTTCCTCGACCTTTACAACCGTTTTTACCTCATTCGTTTTTCCGTTTTCCTGCCCGGAAACATTTAAAATCAAAACCGAAGAGATTGATAAAACCAAAATCAAAATCCAGAAACTTTTTACCGCTTTCATTTTATTTTCTCCAAAATTATTTAACTATTAGGAAGGAATTCGCGCTTTGGATTCACATTTTCTCAAAATAGTTTGTACAAATTTCGCAAACGTAAGATTAAAGTATCTCAAAAAAAAGGATTTTAGCAAATCTTTAGCCTTTAGGAAAACACAAATTACACTAAATTTTTAATGTTTTCGCATTTTGCGCTAAACTAGGTTTGTTCATTTTTTCCAGCTACACCAAATTATGTCAAACGCCACTCCGATGCTCAAGCAGTATCTCGAACTCAAAAAACAATATCCCGGAACCTTGCTTTTTTTCCGCCTTGGCGATTTTTACGAGCTTTTTAACGAAGACGCCGTTATCGGCTCGCGCGAACTCGAAATTACTTTAACCGCCCGGCACAAGGATTCGCGCAACCCGATTCCGATGTGCGGAGTGCCGCATCATTCGGCGGCAAATTATATTACCCGTTTAGTAAAAAAAGGCTATCGCGTGGCGATTTGCGAGCAGACGGAAGACCCGAGCAAAACAAACAAGCTCGTCCGGCGCGAGGTTGTGCGGATAATCACGCCCGGAACGGCGGTTGACGCGCAGCTTTTGGAAAAAAAGGAATCGGTTTATCTGGCTTCCCTTTTCGGCGCGGGCGAAAGTTTCGGCGCGGCTTATCTGGAGCTTTCCACCGGGGAATTTTATGCGACTCAAATCGAAGGCAGAGAGGCTTGGACGAAAATTTGCTCGGATATCGAAAGCTATTCCCCGCGCGAACTGCTGTTTCCCGCGTCTTTGGAAAAGGTAGTTGAAAGTTCCTTTGCTAACATCGCCCCGAAGCAAGGCTTAAAGCCATCGGCTGATAACGTCGTTTTTCTCAAACCGGAAGCCGCTTCTTCCAAATTCTCGACCGTTTTAACCCCTTTGGATGATTGGCTTTTTGAAACGCAGGATTGCGAAAATCTTTTGAAAAAACAGTTCGGCGTCCGGGATTTGAACGGATTCGGAATTGACTGCAAAACGGAAGCCGTTCGCGCCGCGGGCGCTTGTCTTTCCTACGCCCAGCAGACGCAGCGAGCCGCCGCCGAACACATTTCGGAAATAAATTTTATCGAGGCGAACGATTTTATGATTTTAGATGCGGTAACGCTACGAAATCTTGAAATTGTCGCTTCACGCGGCGAGGAAAAAAGCGGCAAACGTTCGCTGATCGGCGTGATTGACGAAACCGTCACCGGAATGGGCGCTCGGCTTCTGCGCTCGTGGCTGCTTCGCCCTTCAATAAAAAGAAGCGAAATTCAGACGCGCCTTTCCGCCGTTTCCGAGCTAACCGATTCCATTCTGCGCGATAAAATCCGTTTTCTGCTCAAAGAAATCGCTGATTTGGAACGGTTAATTGGCAGATTAAATTTAGGAACGGCTTCGCCGCGCGATTTGATTGCTCTGAATCGTTCGCTTTCACAAACTCCGAACATACATCTGGCGTTATCGGATGCTCAAAGCCTTTTGCTTCAGGTTTTAAGTGAAAATATCTTTGAATTGCCGGAAATTCAGGATTTAATCGCCCGCGCGATTTCCGATGAACCGCCGATGAACATTGCGGACGGCGGCGTTATCCGCGACCGTTTTAATGAGGAAATTGACGAGCTTCGACAAATCAGCCGTTCAGCCAAGCAAACCATCGCCGCTTTTGAAGAACAGGAAAAACGCCGCACCGGAATTGCGAATTTAAGAGTAAAATTTACCAACGTTTTCGGTTATTTTATCGAGATTTCCAAAGGAAATTTGAGCCGCGTTCCGCCGGATTACGAGCGCCGCCAGACTTTGACAAATGTGGAAAGATTTACAACCCCAAATCTAAAGGAATGGGAGGAAAAAGTTCTCGGCGCTGATGAACGGATTAAAGAACTGGAAACTGAGATTTTCCAAAACATTCGCGCTCAAGTCCGCGAGGAAACACGAAATTTACAGTCAACCGCCCGCGCTCTGGCAACTCTCGACGCTTTGACGGCTTTGGCGGAAACCGCCGCACGGCGAAATTACGTCTGCCCCGTTCTCCAGGACGGAGATGAAATTGAGATTAAAAACGGAAGGCATCCGATTGTCGAATCGTTTTCGAGCGAGCCGTTTATTCCGAACGATTTGTTTATGAACAATTCGACCGACCGTTTGCTGATAATAACCGGCGCGAATATGAGCGGGAAATCAACGATTATGCGGCAGGTCGCGCTGATTCAAATTCTCGCCCAAATCGGTTCTTTCATTCCGGCTGACTCCGCGCGTCTGCCTATTTTAGACAGAATTTGGACGCGGGTAGGCGCGTCGGACGATTTGGCTTCCGGGCGCTCCACTTTTATGGTCGAAATGACCGAAACCGCCGCGATTCTGCATAACGCGACGCCGCGCAGCTTGATTCTTCTCGACGAAATCGGGCGCGGAACTTCGACTTTTGACGGGCTTTCAATCGCCTGGGCAGTCGCCGAATATTTGCACAATTCACCGGAGCATTCCGCAAAAACCTTGTTTGCCACCCATTATCACGAGCTAACCGAATTAGCGGAAGGTTTGCCGGGCGGGAAAAATTATCAAATCACGGCGGCGGAAAGAGATGGCGAAATTGTTTTCCTGCATAAACTCGAAAGGGGAAAAGCTTCAAAATCTTACGGCATTGCCGTCGCGCAGCTTGCCGGGCTGCCGCAAACGGTTATCCAACGCGCGCAGCAAGTTCTTTCAAAGCTCGAACAATACGAATTGGCGGTATTTTCCGATCCTTCGGCATCAAAAGAACGTGGATTGGAAACGGCAATCGGGCGAGCGGGAAAAAGTAAAATCGCTTCACAGTTTTCGCTTTTTTCAATCTCGAATGAAAAATTGATTGACGAGCTGCGCGAGATTGAAACTGAAAACCTTTCGCCCGAGGAAGCTAAAAAATATATTGTTGATTTGCAGAACAGAATCGTTTAACTTTATTTATTTCAAAATTTATTATTTCCCACTTCATTT
>DATHTS010000264.1:0-1956 GCA_035462935.1 Pyrinomonadaceae bacterium | reverse complement strand
AATCAGGGAGTTATTTTACTTACTACGCGAAAAAGAAAACGTAAATAGAAGAAACCGGGTGAAACATTAATTCGCTTAACCGAAGGAGATTATGTGAACCGCAATCAGATTTACCAGCCAACCATTTCATGGCGAGGGATTGAAGACGAGCAATTGATTCAAATGGGATGGCTATTCCAGAAATCTATGTAGCATTGTTCACTGAAAAAGATCATCAGTTTGTCGACCAAACTATTACTGATGAGAATGGTTATTTCCCCTTTCCTAAAATGGCAAAGGTTTGTTATCGTCTAGTAGGAAGGAACGTGCTAAAGCAAAGTCCGTATAGTAAGACCAGTTAAAAATTGTGAAGTCTGAAAGCGTTAAAAAGAATAAAACTAAATAGCTTGGTTATGTGTTGTTGGAAGATAGCTTACTTTTAATCAGACTAGAAAGCGTTTTTTGCTTATCTAGTTTTAATTTTTCACTTGAAAGCGTCATTCAAAGTGTTATTGAGAGAACAAAAAGAAAAGAGATGCTTTTTACACATCTCTAACTTCTTTATTTTGTTAAAATTAAATGGTGATCCGAGCAGGACTCGAACCTGCGACCCAATGGTTAAAAGCCATTTGCTCTACCGACTGAGCTATCGGACCACTTTTCAAAAACCGAAATTTAGATATTACACATTAGTTTCCGCCTTTGCAAGTGTTGGGCGGAGAACGGCTTCATTCCTGAAACCACCCTTCCATAATCGAATTTTGCATAATTATCGTCTGGTCGCGTTCGGGTCCGGTTGAGATCAAACCGATTTCTACCCCAACCGTATCCGAAAGAAATTCGACGTATTTGCGGGCATTTTCCGGCAAGTCTTCAAACTTGGTAGTTCCCAAAGTTTCCGATTTCCAGCCTTTTAGGGTTTCATAAACCGGGATGATCTGGCGCAAATCGTGTGAAACGGCGGGGAATGTGTCAACCTTTTTTCCGTCAATTTCATAGCCGACGCAAACCTTGATTTCATCCATCGCGTCGAGAACGTCGAGTTTGGTCAGAGCCATCGAGTTAAAGCCGTTGAGTTCCGCCGCGTAGCGCGTAGCAACGGCGTCAAACCAGCCGCAACGGCGCGGGCGTTTTGTTACCGAGCCGTATTCGTTGCCGCGCTGACGGATAAGGTTGGCGATATCTTCTTCTTCGTCAAGCATCTCGGTCGGAAAAGGTCCTTCGCCGACGCGGGTTGCGTAGGTGCGGACAATTCCCAGAACGCCGGTGATGTGATGCGGCGGAATTCCCGCGCCGACCGACGCGCCGCCGGCTGTCGGATTCGATGAAGTTACAAACGGGTATGTTCCGTGGTCAACATCAAGAAGGGTTGCCTGCGCTCCTTCGAGCAGAATCTTTTTGTTTTGCTTTTTCGCTTCTGACAGAAAATGCGAGGTTTCCGCGACGAACGGGCGCAATCTTTCAACTAACGGGGAAACTTCATTAAAAATCTCATCGGCGTAAAGCGGCGGCTGTCCGTAAAGGACGATTATCCGGTTGGCTTCTTCGAGATTTCTTTCGATTCGCATTCTCAAAACTTCCGGCGAGAGCGCGTCGGAAACGCGGATGCCGCGGCGCCCGGCTTTGTCTTCATACGCGGGACCGATTCCGCGCAGTGTTGTGCCGATTTTTTCATTTCCGAGCCGTTCTTCCGAAGTGTGGTCGAGCGCGCGATGATACGGCATAATCAAATGCGCGCGACTCGAAACCTTTAATCTTTCGGGCGTAATAGAAATCCCCTGGCTTTCCATCTGGTCAACTTCCTCGAAAAACGCTTTCGGGTCAATTACCATCCCGTTGCCGAGAACGCAGGTTTTGCCTTCGTGAATAATTCCCGACGGAAGAAGCCGCAGCACAAACGCCTTTTCGCCGACATAAACCGAATGCCCGGCATTATGCCCGCCTTGATAGCGGGCGACAATATCGAAGCGGTCAGCC
>DATHTS010000263.1:0-2244 GCA_035462935.1 Pyrinomonadaceae bacterium | reverse complement strand
ACCCGGCGGACATCAATCAAGAGCGGCGAGGCTTTTAGGCCTAAATGCGACGACCTTAAATTCTAAGATTAAAACCTACAATATTGTCCCGCGCCATTAAAAAAGGAGAGCCAAGCGGCTCTCCCCAATTCAAACTAATTCCAAATAATTTTAGAAGAAGTAACGCGCTCCGAAATTGAAAGTGCGTCCGACAGCATTCGTCAAACCGAAGTTTAAGAATGATGTTGTACTTGTTGTCGCAAAAAGCGTGTTCGTGGGAATCAGGGTAAAATTACGGCGGTTGAAAACATTGAAGACTTCGAGCCGCAATTGTAAACGTTGACGCTCGCTAAAAGTGCGAATGTTTTTCACCAGCGCCATATCAGTCTCATAAACCGACGGGGTTCTTTCCGTATTTGCTCCGAGATTACCCAAAATACCTGAGTTTGTAGGATAGACTACATATCTGGCATTCGGGTCGGCAACCGTTACCACACCGGTTGAGCTAACGGTTGCAGTAGTAAAACTATTGCGCGCTCCGTTGGGATTATTTAATCCAACGCGCTGGGAAAGCTGCACTGTGCTGATTTGACCGGGCAAAAGTCCCAGAGCATTATTACCGCTAAGAATACTAAACGGTGTGCCGGAACGGGCGACCGATACGGATGAAAGCTGCCAGCCGCCGGTTAAGCGTCTAACAAAAGCATTTTCTCCGATTTCCGGGGTCTCATATATCAAACTCAGAACAAAACGGTGCGGGATGTCAAATGCCGAACGTGCGCGGTCGGCTTTCGGATTACGCGGATCCGCCGGAAGAGTTCGGTTTGCCTGCCCGCCAAGTATGTCGTCAGATTCGCTAATAAACGAACTGTAGGTATAGTTGGCGTTGAAAGTAAAATCACCGAAATTTGATCCGAAAAGGCTGAGTCGGCTCAACCGTTTTTCGAGAGTAAATTGACCGGAATGGTAAATTGATTCGGCAATGCCTTGACCGACAAGAATTGACCCGCGGCTCGGATCCAGACGTTGTCCGCTACCGCCCACTGCCGTAACAAAACCGAAGTTTTGCTCGACCTCGCGCACCAGATTAGAGCCTTGTGTGCCTATGTATTCTGCTTTAAAAACATAATCGTTACCGAATTGGTATTGGACACCCATTGTCCATTGAGCTGACTGCGGTTGTTTAACCCGCTCGTTTGCCGCAAATAAGCGTTCAGGAAGAAACGGGATGTTTGCCGCCGGAACATTTTCCGGCGAGCGGCTAAAAAATTGCCTTGCGTTTAAACCGCCCGCTTCAGCCGCAGGGATAACCGCTGTCGTAGGAATATTGCCGAATCCTGTGAACAATAGACACCCTGTGCAGCTTGAAAGCGCGTTTTGCACCACGCGCGGAAAGTTACGCGATACGTTCAACAGAATGTTTTGGAAAACCTGGTCGTATGAAATTCCGAAACCGCCGCGCAAAACCATCCTGCCGCCAAACCAATCTTTCGGATTCCATGCAAATCCCAAACGAGGTCCGAAATTATTGATGTCGGGTTTAGCGTTTGAAAAATAACCGAATGGAGTAGTTACATATTCATAACGCAAACCAAGATTAAGCGTTAAATCATTATTTACTTTCCAGTTGTCTTGTCCGAAGAAGCTGTGTTCGTAGGTAATGGCATCAACCGCAAATTCGCCGGTAGCATTTTGTGGAGAAACCGCTCTATCAGCCAGAAGGTCGGCAATGCTGTTATATTGAGCAAATCCACGGGAAACCGGCGCAAAGAAACTTCCGAGTTTATAACGAAGTAAGTTATAACCAAACTTCAGATTCTGATTTCCGCTTGTATAGCTGATGGTATCGCCTATCTCAAACACCCTGTCATTACGAAATTGCGGAAAGTTTGCGTTACCGCCGTTAAATGCGCCAAACGAACCACCGACAGCAAGCTGTACTCCACCCGCGAAAGCCCCTAGATCCTCAGGGAAAGTAATATCCCTTTGGCTGTAGGTAAAGCGAAATTCGTTAAGTAGATTTGAAGTTATCAGATAAGCGTCGTTGATTGTAAACGATTGATCTTTATTAACTTGTCCGATTTCCAAACCGGGGAGACTTGCCGGAAAACCCGGATCTTCAAATTTGTTATATAAATAACGGAAGGATAAACGGTCATTGTTGTTAATTTTCGTGTCAATTTTGCCCATATACCTTCCAAAATCAGTGCCAAAAGGCAAGCCTTGATCAAGCGTTCGGTTAAATGTGCGGAACAACAAAGGTAT
>DATHTS010000262.1:0-5536 GCA_035462935.1 Pyrinomonadaceae bacterium | reverse complement strand
CAAGATCTACGTGGCGGGCGGGCGCCCGCCGGGGGGCTCTGCCTTCGAGGTCTATGATCCGGCGACCGACAAGTGGGAAAAGCTTCCGGATCTGCCGACCCAGCGCAACCACCTTGCCATAGTGGCGTTGAATGGGAAGATCATCGTCGCCGGCGGTCGCTTCGGACCGGGCGCAGGCGCCGAGCGAACCGACGTGGTTGAGATTTACGATCCGGCGACCCGCCGCTGGACCAAGGGCGCCCCGCTTCCGGCTCCCCGGGGGGGCATCACCGGCGCGGTCCATGCTGGCTGCATGTTCGTCTTCGGCGGCGAGGGCGAGCGAACGCACGTTCTGGGGCTAACGCCCAACACCTATGCTTATGATCCCCGCGCCGACCGCTGGTCCAGGCTTCCGGATCTCCCCATCGCCGTCCACGGACTCAAGGGCAGCGCGGTTATTGGCGGCAGGATTTTCCTGCCGGGCGGCGGGATCACCCTGGGCGGAAATTCCGGCACCAACGCCATGCAGGTGTATCGACCCACAATGCGCTGTGAGTGAGGGCTTAACCTCTCTCGCCCGCGTAGAGACTTACCCAAATTAAGAAATGAAACGCAAATTATTAATTGGAATCATCGCCGTCACGGTTTTCGCTTTCGCTTTGCCGATATTTGCGCAAACTGGCATTCCGGCTGGTTCCATGAGCCAATGCGATACTCAAATGCAAACATTTCTAACCAATTATCAGATTCCCGGCGCGACATTCGCCATTACCAAAAACGGCAAGCTAATCTACATGCGTGCCTTTGGAACTGCTAATCAAACCGGAACCGAGATGACACAGCCCTATCATATGTTTCGCATCGCCAGCATTTCCAAACCGATTACTTCCATTGCCATCATGAAGTTGATCGAAAACGGGCAGTTGAGCTTGAGCGATAAACCTTTCGGTCCCGGCGGAATTCTTAATGTGGACCCTTATTTCGCCAATGCGAATATCACTGACTCGCGCGTTTATAACATAACGATTCAACATTTGCTCGAACACTCCGCTGGTTGGAATCGGGATTTACCGATGTCGCCGAGTCCTTTATCGCCTTATCCCTGGGGCTATCCACACAGCGACCCGATTGCATTTCCGCTTCACGTTACTCAAACTTTGGGAGAGGCAAATCCGGTGACCAGACGCGCCATGATTAAATTTTCAATTCAGAAGGGGTTGAATTTTACTCCGGGCACTGTTTTTAGTTATTCAAATATCGGTTATCTGGTTCTCGGCGAGGTAATCGAAAAGAAAACCGGTATGACTTACGAGAATTACGTCAAACAAAACATCCTTGCACCGCTCGGCATTTACGATATTCGTTTGGGCAAAAACCTGCTTGCGGATAAGCAGGAACGCGAGGGCGAATACATCAACACTTTTACGACGCTTTCAGCTTATGGAACGGGACAATTTGTTCCCTGGCAATACGGCGGTTGGAGTCTTGAAGCAATGGACGCCCACGGCGGCTGGATTGCGACTTCTCGTGACTTGGTCAAGCTATTAACGGCGGTCGACGCTTTTCCGAGCCGTCCCGATATTCTTTCGGCGTCCACTATCCAAACCATGACCACCCCATCTGCAACCAATTTCAACTATGCCAAGGGCTGGGTTGTAAATTCTTCAGGCACCTGGTGGCACGGCGGTTCGCTTGATGGCTCATACAGTGAAATGGTCAGGACTAACGGTCAAGTGACTTGGGCGGTAATCTTTAACAAACGCACGAATGCTTCTGGTTTTGGGAATGCTGTGCATAATCTTGGTTGGAATTGCGTAAATTCCACCACTACATTTCCAACGCACGATCTTTTTGACCTTCCGACGCAAAATGCTTCTGCGATGAATTTCTCCAATATTACCAGCAATTCAATGACCGTCAACTGGACAAACGGTAACGGCGACGGGCGTGTGCTGATTATGCGGGCGGGCGGCGCACCGAATAAATTTCCTCTGGACGGCACCGAATACGAAGCCAGTCCGCAAGTGGATTTAGGTGACGGGAACTACGTCGTATACAGCGGTACGGGGAATAACACGACTGTCAGCAATTTGAATAGCAATACAAACTATCAGTTTCGCCTGTATGAGTATAAAAAGAGTGTTAATACAGGTAATTATGCGCTTTACCATTTAGCCAATCCCGCAAGCGGCTCACAAAACACGCTTGGAACAACATCTCAAACAACACCTCGCTTTGACTTTGACGGAGACGGCAAAACCGACATTTCAATTTATCGCCCGTCAGTCGGGGAATGGTGGTATCAGAAAAGCTCAAACGGCGGAAACGGCGCTTTTCAGTTCGGTTCCGCTACTGACAAAATCGTTCCTGCCGATTTCACAGGCGACGGTAAAACAGACATTGCCGTTTGGCGACCGCAAACAGGTGAATGGCTCATTATGCGCAGTGAAGATAACAGTTTCTATTCATTTCCGTTTGGAGCAAACGGAGACATTCCCGTTCCTGCTGATTTCGATGCCGACGGGCGTGCGGATGCGGCTGTATTTCGTCCTTCCAATTCAACCTGGTATATCTTACGTTCGACTGAAGGAGTAAATATTCAAATATTCGGACAAGCAGGAGACGTTCCTGTTGCAGTTGATTATGATGGAGATAATCGTACTGATATTGCCATTTACCGTCCTTCAGTTGGAGAATGGTGGTTGCAGAGAAGCGGTTTAGGAGCCATTGCATTTCAATTCGGTAATAGCACAGACAAACCTGTGCAGGGTGACTACACCGGAGACGGAAAAGCTGATGTTGCATTCTTCCGCCCATCAACGAATGAATGGTTTGTTTTGAGAAGCGAGAATCAGAGTTTCTATTCCTTCCCATTCGGAGCAAACGGAGATATAGCCACTCCGGGCGATTATGATGGAGATGGTAAAACGGATGCCGCTGTTTTTAGACCATCAAGTAACGTTTGGTTTGTTCAAAGATCAACATCGGGAACATTGATTCAAAGCTTCGGTCAAATGGGCGATATGCCTATTCCTTCGGCTTTCGTTCCGTAAAATGGAAATCAGTGAATTATAAAAAAGGAACTGAATTGTTTCAGCAATTAGTTTACAGACTGTAGTAAAAATTGTAGTAATCACCTGCATTCACTGAAGAACAAGGAAGAACACAACAAAAATTTAAGTGTTTGCAATGTAACTGCTTGTGCTTCCCTATTCTTCAGTGAATAGTAACTAATAATTTCTGCAAAACCTTTATTCATAGGTTCGATTCCGATCGCCGCCTCCAATATTTATCAACATCAGTGGAAATCCGCTAAATATTATTTCCTTTCCATACTTTAGTATAAAAACTTTCCGTTTTTTAATATTTTTTCGTATTTTTACCTATTTCTCCCAAAATACATTGAAGTTACATCAAAAAAATACTATGTTTAAGCAAAGATTAGTTTGATTTCTTTGACGCCGATTTTCAAAATTAATGAAGTTTAAAAGAAATCGCTCCCTCAAAAAGGAAAGGAAATAAGTGAAACCGACTGATATTAAAAACCCTGAGTATTTTCATAAAGTAGTTGATTGTCAGTATGCCTGTCCGGCGCATACGCCTGTTCCCGAATATATAAGATTGATTGCCGAAGAGAAATATACGGAAGCCTATATGATTAACTGGGATTCCAACGTATTTCCGGGCATTCTAGGTCGAACTTGCGACCGCCCGTGCGAGCCGGCTTGCCGGCGCGGGCGGATTGAACAAGAGCCGGTGGCGATTTGCCGCTTGAAGCGCGTGGCTGCGGATAACAAAAACGGCGTGAAGGATTTGATGCCCAAGGCTCCGTTTAAGCCGAACGGGAAGAAAATCGCTCTGATTGGCGCGGGACCGGCTTCGCTAACGGTGGCGCGGGATTTAGCGCCGCTCGGATATGAGCTGCATCTTTTCGACGAGCAGAAAAAAGGCGGCGGTTTTATGCTCAGCCAGATTCCTTCGTTTCGTCTTCCCGAATCGGTTTTGGATGAAGAGGTAAATTACATTCTCGAACTCGGAATTCATACCTTTTTCAATCATTATGTCGAAAGTTTGAAAGAGATTCTGGAAAAAGATTATGACGCGATTTTTGTCGGGACGGGCGCGCCGCGCGGGAAGGATTTGCCGAAACTGCCGGGTCGCTGGGAAGCGCAGACGAATATTCACATCGGGATAAATTGGCTGGCAAGCGTCGCTTTTGAGCATATAAAAAAAATCGGCAAAAAAGTTCTCGTCATCGGCGGCGGAAATACGGCGATGGATTGCTGCCGGACTGCCCGGCGTTTGGGCGGCGAAGATGTAAAAGTCGTGGTTCGCAGCCCGTTTGCCGATATGAAAGCGTCCCCCTGGGAAAAGGAAGACGCGATGCACGAGGATATTCCGATTATTGATAATCACGTGCCGAAATCTTTTGTGGTTGAAAACGGGCAACTGAAGGGAATGACTTTTGAAAAGGTCGAAGCCGTTTATGACGAAAACGGCAAACGGCGTTTAGTTTCGACGGGCGAGCCGGACGTTTTCTTTGAAGCCGACGACGTTTTGCTCGCAATCGGGCAGGAAAACAGTTTTCCCTGGATCGAGCGCGGCATCGGCGTTGAATTCGGTGAATGGGATATGCCGGTTGTTGATAAAGTCACGTTTCAATCCACACATCCGAAAGTTTTCTTCGGAGGCGACGCGGCGTTCGGTCCCGAAAATATTATTACGGCGGTGGCGCACGGGCATCAGGCGGCGGTTTCGATTCATCGTTTGTGCAATGGCGAGGACGTAAATGATCGCCTTCCGCCGTTTGTCAATCTTGTCAGCCAGAAAATGGGAATCCACGAATGGGCTTATGATAGCGAAATCGAGCATGATCCGCGCTATATTGTTCCGCAAGCCGATAAAAAGCTAACGTTGATTAACCGCAAACAGGAAGTTGAACTCGGATTTGACCGGGCGACGGCTTTCAAGGAAGCCGAGCGATGTCTGAACTGCGACGTGCAGACGGTTTTCAATGCGCCGAAATGTATCGAATGCGACGCCTGCGTTGATGTCTGCCCGACTTCGTGCATCACTTTTACAAAAAATGAGGAAGAGCCGGAATTGCGGCAAAATTTAAAAGTTCCGGCGCTGAATTTAACGCAGGAGCTTTATGTTTCCGAGACTTTGCCGACCAGCCGGGTGATGGTCAAAGACGAAGACGTTTGTCTGCACTGCGGCTTATGCGCCGAAAGATGTCCGACTGCGGCTTGGGATATGCAGAAATTCTTTTACAACGTAACGAAAACATATAGCGGTTGCGGGAAGTAATTTCATTTAACATTTATTATTGAACATTTAACATTTTGGAAATTTGGTTTTGGGTTCTCGTATGAACTTTTATGAAAGTTGTTTGTTTAATGTTCAATTTTAAGAAGGTTCTCGAAATGAGGATAAATGTTAAATGTTCAATGTTCAATGTTCAATGAATTATAAATGAGCGAAGTAAAAATCAACGATTTTGTTATCAGGTTTGCCAACGTCAACGGCACAGGCTCTGCCAGCGCCAATTCCCTTT
>DATHTS010000261.1:0-1707 GCA_035462935.1 Pyrinomonadaceae bacterium | reverse complement strand
GAGCGTTAAATCGTTTTCCAAATCGCTCGTCTTTTTTATATCTTTCAAATTCAGCATTCTCACCTCGGCAAATTCCGCGTTGATTTTGCGGAAAACCAGAATCTGCGAAGATTTAGCCGAATCCTTAAATCCGCCCGCCGTCATCAAGGCTTGTAAAGCGGTAGTTTCCTCGCGGATTTCAAACTTTCCCGGCTGCGCGACCTCGCCTGAAACTACGAAATATGGCTTTTGAAATTCCTTCAAAATCAATGTAACTTCCGGGTCTTTCAGACGCTGGCTCGCTTTTTTGATAATTTCCTGCTTCGCCTGTTCGAGGTTTAATCCGCTCAGCTTTATCTCGCCGACAATTTGCAGGACGACAAATCCGTCCGGGTGAATCGTCACGGTCTGGTTAAATTCGGGCGTGTAGCGATAAGAAATTTCGATCACGTCGCCCGCAACCAGCTTGTAGCGATTTACCTCAAGCGTTTTCAACTGCGGCGCGTTTGTTTGAGCGTAGATTGAAAAACTTGCCAGAAGCAGAAAGCAAAAACTTAGAAATATATTTCGGTAATTCATTGAAATCCCCCTTACAATCTCTGATAAAGCCATTCCGGAATCGGATACTGCCGTTTATTTAAAACGCAGCCGAGCAGGTTTGCTTCAGACATTTCAAGCGTGTTCATAGTGCTGCGGACTTGTTCCTTTCTGGTTCGTTCGGCTTCGACCACCACAACCACGCCGTCTGCCGCCGGAGCAAAAAGGGCGGCATCGCCCGAATCTTTTAGCGAAGGGCAATCCAGCAAGACGAAATCGAAGGAATATCGAAGCGTCTGAAGATTGCTCAACCCGCGGTCGAGTTCGCTGCTGCCGACAATCGGTTTTAACTGCTGCGAGCTTTCCTCTTCCGCGAACTCATCTTCTTCCTGCTGCAAAACATATAAATTCGGCACATCCGTTTTTAGACAAAATCTGGCGACGCGGCTGTAGTGGAAAATATCCACCTGCTGCAAGGTGTTGACATCAACAATCGCAGTTCGCTTGCGCGTTCGTTTTGCCAATTCGACGGCGAAAGACTGCGTCACGAAACTAACGCCTTCCTGCGGCAGCGAGGAAGTGAAAGCTACGACAATGCATTTGCCCGAAGTTTTTCTTCCCGACTGAATGCCGCTCAAAAATAATTGAAGATATGAATTCATAATTAATAAATTCTCGAAAATTCCTTTTAGTCTTGCTGATACTCAATTTCGACTGCGTTCCCGCTCTTATAAAAATGCCGGAAAAAGCTGTCGTCCATCTCGCCTTCTTCAAACTCAAATTCTTCCTCATCAACCGGCTCGGAATTCGGCTCATAGCTCAATTCTTTCTGACTCGATTTTTGCAGCGGAATGGTCGCCAAAACTGGATACTCGGTAAAGGCTTGAAGCTCTCTCGGTGAATGGAAGGTTTCGCTCAGAAGCTCGCCGACAAACGCGGTTCCGAAAGAAAGCATCAGTCCGATGGACAATCCCAAAACGCCGATCAGCACGCTGCTGCTTTTGTTCGGCGTCAGCGGGACAATCGGCGCTTCGGCAATCGTTATATTTGTAATTTTCTTTTCATCGAGCGCGTCCTCGATTTGCGATTCTTCCTGTTTTCTGGCGTAAAGCTGATAAGTTTCCTCGGCTTTTTTTACCTGCCGCGACAAATCATCGTGAATTGTGGTAACGCCCGCCAGCTTGGTTAATT
>DATHTS010000260.1:0-2379 GCA_035462935.1 Pyrinomonadaceae bacterium | reverse complement strand
TAAATCAAATCGTAAATGTTCAGACCGAAGCTGTTTGTAACTTTCGTTTTCTGAACGTTGCGCGACGACAAAATCAAATTGGAATTATCGAGCGAATCAACAATCAAGGTTTTCGCCTGCTTCCCGTTTTCCGAAAGTCCGAGCGTATCCATCAGCTTGATGAATTCTTTGGTTTTCACACTTTCAATACCGAATTCGTCAATAACAACCAGATTTCCCTCGCGCAGTCTTTCCGAAAGAGCCGAGCGCAAAGCGCCGCGCCGCATTTTTTTCGGAATGTTATACGACCAATCGCGTGGCTGCGGACCATGAACCGTGCCGCCGCCGCGCCACAGAGGCGAGCGCAAAGACGCAATTCTCGCGCGACCCGTTCCCTTCTGTTTCCAGAGTTTGCGACCGGAACCGGAAACATTTCCGCGAGTTTTCGTCGCGGCAGTTCCGCGGCGGGCATTCGCCTGATAATTTTTGACCGCCGCGTGAATCAAAGCCTCATTCAATTCCGCGCCGAAAACGGCATCGGAAAGCTCGACTTCACCGACTTCTTTATTCTCTAAATTGCGAACCTTTACGGTAGGCATAATTTCACTCCATTGAGTAGAGAGTGAAGAGTGTCGAGTGGAGAATTTTCTTAACTCTCTACTCTCTACTCTCTACTATTTTCCTGCTTTCTTAACCAATACCAAACTTCCGTTCGCGCCCGGCACTGCGCCGCGCACCATCAGAAGATTATTTTCAACATCAACTTTCGCAATCGTCAGACCCTTTACAGTTACGCGCTCGTCGCCCATATGTCCCGAAGAACGAGTTCCTTTGATAACGCGCGACGGGTAAGCCGATTGACCGATTGAACCGGGAGCGCGAACGCTCATCGAACCGTGCGATTTCGGACCGCGATGAAAATTGTGCCGCTTAATCGTTCCTGCAAAACCGCGACCTTTCGATTTGCCGACGACTTCGATTTTGTCGCCGTCCGCGAAAACATCAACTTTCACCTGGTCGCCGATACTTGCATCAGGCTCGTCATTCAACCGGATTTCTTTCAAAACTCTGGTTGGCGGAACACCGCCGCCGGTTTTCTCGAAATGCCCGCGCATCGGCTTTGAAACATTTTTCGCTTTTATCGGCTTTTCTTCAACAAATCCAAGCTGAACGGCGTTATAGCCGTCGCGCCCATTCGCGCTTTTTGTCTGAACGACAACGCAAGGTCCCGCCTTGATGACGGTAACCGGCGTAACCGTTCCGTCCTCGGCAAAAATCTGCGTCATTCCAACTTTTCTTCCGATGATTCCGTTAATCATAATTTTGTTTGTTCGCAGCTTATTGTTCGTTGTTAGTTGCTTCTTCGATTTAACGCTCACGTTTATCTAAACAAATAACGACCCACGAACAACTGACCACTAACTTTTTAGCCGAATGCTTTAATTTCAACATCAACACCGGCGGGTAAATCCAATCTCATCAGCGCGTCAACCGTTTCCGCCGTCGGATCGAGAATGTCCATCAAACGCTTGTGCGTTCTGATTTCAAACTGCTCACGCGATTTTTTATCAACGTGCGGCGAGCGCAAAACCGTCCATTTGTTTTTCACGGTCGGAAGCGGAATCGGTCCCGCAATCCTCGCGCCCGTTCGTTTTGCGGTTTCGACAATCTCTTGCGTGGATTGGTCTAAAACACGATGGTCATAAGCCTTTAACTTGATGCGAATTTTTTCGTTTAACATAATTCTGTCCGTTGTTCGTCGTTCGCTGTTCGTGGTTATTTATTTACAACGAACCACAAACAACGAACAAATGACTATATTTATTCAACAATTTCTGTCACAGTTCCTGCTCCGACTGTTCTGCCGCCTTCTCTGATCGCAAACCGCAAGCCTTTTTCCATTGCTATCGGTGCGATTAATTCTATTTCCATTTGAATGTTATCGCCCGGCATTACCATCTCTACTCCCTGCGGCAAGTTCGCTACTCCCGTTACATCTGTTGTTCGGAAATAAAACTGCGGTCTGTAGCCGGTAAAAAACGGTGTGTGTCGCCCGCCTTCTTCTTTTGTCAGAACGTATGCTTCCGCCTTGAATTTCGTGTGCGGTGTGATCGATCCCGGTTTTGCTATGACCTGTCCGCGCTCGATTGCTGCACGATCTACGCCTCTCAAAAGAAGTCCGACGTTATCTCCTGCCACGCCTTCGTCCAATAACTTCTTGAACATTTCTACTCCGGTTACAACCGAGTTCTGCGTGTCTTTGATTCCGATAATTTCTACCGGCTCGTTTACCTTGATAATCCCGCGCTCGATTCTTCCCGTTGCAACTGTTCCGCGTCCCTGAATCGTAAAGATGTCTTCGACAGGCATCAAAAACGGTTTATCGGTGTCTCTTTCCGG
>DATHTS010000259.1:0-10409 GCA_035462935.1 Pyrinomonadaceae bacterium | reverse complement strand
TTGATTTTTATGACGATTTTGAGCGTGGCGGTTTTGGTTTTTGCAGGATGCGGCGACACGACGAACACTACAAACGCGACGAACACGGCAAACACGGCGGTTGTGAAAAACACGACCGAAAATAAAGCCGCGACAAATACGAGCGCTGCTAACAACGCTCCGACAATGAGCGAGGAGGAAATGGAAAAAATGATGACCGAGGACATTTCCGGCATTGATACGGCAAAACCGATTTCCGTTGATGAATTGTTTGAAAAATTTACCGCAGGCGAAAGCGAATGGAAAAACAAAAAAGTCGCCGTCAACGGAAAATTTGCGATGTATGGGACTTCATCAAGCGTTATAAATCCGAAAAAATCGGCGTTTCTCTTTGAACTCAAAGGCGAAAAGGGCGGCGTCGTTTGCAAATTAAAAGAAAGACCAAAAGAAGTTGATGAAATTCAAAACCGTAAGGATTTCACCAAGGACGTTTATTTAACGATTAAAGGCGTAACCCGCTGGAAGGTCGAAGGAGCATACAGTAAGGAAGCTGTCGCCTTGGAGCCGTGCGAGATCGTCAAAATGGAAGTTAAGTAGGAGACAAAAATGAAAGCTAAATTTTTAATAATCGCTTTAACGGCAATTCTGTCGGCGGCTTCCTGTCAAACAACAGAAACCGACAAGACTGCCGATACGACCAACAAAACAAATACGGAAACGGCGACGAAAAGTGCGCCGGCTTCGACGGCAACGCCCGAATTTACGGGCGAATATAAATTCCCGTTTGCGGATTTTCCGGCGGCTAAAACGACGGCTCAAGCGGGCGAAAAAGTCCTCGTTCCGTCTTTCAGGCAATTGGACGAAACGATGCAGAAGGACATAAAAGACGTGGTATTGGTTTGGGATGAGGGCGAGATGGTCAAACCGGGCGATGAAAAATCGGAAATAAAAATGTTCGGCAAATCCAAAGAAGTGCCGAACGCTTACATCATTCCGATTCCGCCGAGCGAGAAAGCCAAAAAAGGCGACATTCTTTTAACCCGCGGTCTGGATTACGAAATCGTCGTGGGTGACGGCGACCCGACCAAGCCGGTTACGCGCCGCCTGAGCGCCCGCTGGGACGACAAAGATAAGGAAAATTACAGCCAGAAGGAATTTATGCAAGAGCCGGGAACGTTCATCGTTTTGACGAAGGAAATGCAGCCCGGAGCGCCGATTACCGTCGAGAAAGACGGCAAAACCCAAATCGCCAAACTGATTCGCGCCGAGGGCGATAAAGTTTTCGCCTCGATTTACGGCGGCAGAACCGGAGTTTTTCCAAAATCCCAAGTCAAACCAATACCGCTCAAGCCAAGCGTAAAGGAAGGCGACAAGATTATGGCGGAAAGCTTTTCCCAGTTGAAACCGGCGACCGTAACAAAAGTTGATCAGGAAATCGGGCGCGTGTGGGTTAAATTCGACGACGGCAAGGAAGAGGTTTTGGCTTACGGCGATTTTATGCCCGCGACGTAAGGCTGATGTTTCGGCTGGCGCTCGACAAAGGTTAAAAGATTTGTTGTCCCGGTTTATTGAAAACCGAAATTTGCCTCGGCTGATGTTTTTTTGGCTTTTGGAGTTTTTCGTCCGCGCGGTGAAATTACCGGGGGCGCTCTTGCTCCGCAAAAATAAAACAAAACAGGAGAATTGAGAAATGAAGAATCTAACTTTGCTAATAATTTTAAGTTTGTTCGTTTTAGCTTTTGCCGGCTGTGGTGAAACTGCGACAAATACGGCTGTTAACGTGAATACCGTTGCCAACAACACCGCTACAAACAGCGCGAACAATGCGATGACGACAACACCGGCGACAAACTCGCCGGAAGCGCCGCCGAAAAGCGATTTAAAACCGGCGGATGTTGATCCTAACAAGCCAATTCCGATTGCGGAAGTAAAAGCGGCATACATTGCCGATAAGTCGGCTTGGCACGGGAAAGAGGTTTCGGTTACCGGAGATTATTTCGGAAAGGGAAAAAGCACGGAGGGCGGAAAAGAATCCGGTTTCTACGTAAGTATCACCGACGCCGGTAAAAAATTAATGGGAACTTGTCATTTAGACAAGGAAGCCTCGGATGAGCTTAGCAAGCAGCCGGCAAATCACGTCTTTAAAGGGACGATTGTTGAAGATAAGGGAGCGATTGTTGAGCAGGTAAAATTAAAACCGTGTCAGATTGTTAAATAAAATTTTCCCTAGTTGGTGTGAGGACAAAAAAACAGGAGAAAAATGAAAATATACGGATTAATTTTTATCGCGCTTGCGGCAATCGCATTTTCGGCTTGCAGCGGAACGACGACCAACAACTCGGAAAATGCCGTCGCCAATAAAACGGTGGAGAACAAACCGGCTGAAACTACACCGGAAAGAACCCAAACTGCCGCGCATTCATTGGACCCGACGGGAACTGTTAAGGCTTTCATTTCGGCTTATCAGAAAAAAGATGTTGATGAGATGAAAAAATATCTGTCGAAAGGTTCGCTCGAAATGTTTCGGCAAACCGCCGAACTGCAAGGCAAAACCGAAAAGGAATTGATGACGAGCGATGATATGCCTTTTAAGGAGATGCCGGAAATGCGAAACGAAAAAATCGAGGGCGATACGGCTTCGGTCGAGGTAAAAGTCGAGGGAAAATGGGAGAAAACGCCGCTCGTTAAAGAAAACGGAAGCTGGAAGCTCGCTTTTGATAAAAGCTAGAACAATTTTGCTCTCCGGTTTCGGGGGCAAAACGAAAGCAGCCGCAAATCCGGTTAAAACAGAAAGATTATCTCCTGTCTTCAAAGATTATCAATCTGTTTGGAAAGTGCAGGCGGCTGCTTTCGGAAACATATTCGGAGGCGTTTATGAGATTTGTTTTGCTGATTTTAATATTTCCGCTTTTATCTTGCATTTCAGTTTTTGCCCAAACCGAAACAAAATGCGATGTTCCCGCATTTGTTACCGACCCTTCGAGCGGCGTCAACGTTCGCGCAGGCGCGGGCAAAGATTCCAAGATTGTTAAGACAGTTCCGAAAGATGAAGGGCGGACGATGTTCGATGTGGTCGGGTCGAAAGGCGATTGGCTGAAAGTCGCCTACGCCGTTAATTCTAAAAACGAAAATGTTTTTTCCGGCACGGGCTGGGTTCACGCGCCGCTTCTCGGGGTAAAGGAAAAATTGAATAAATACAAGGTCTTTGAGTCTCCGACGACAAAAAGCAAGCGAATAGATATCGGACTTTTTGAACATATTTTGCCTCTTGCGGGCTGTAAAGGCGAATGGGTAAAAGTTCAATTGCCGGTTACGGGAACAGACGTTTCCGAAATTAAACGAACAGGCTGGATGCCGCCGGGTTCGCATTGCGGCAATCCTTGGATGGAGTGTGATTACTAGAAGCTATCTCAAAAATAATATTAACGTTAAGCAAGCGGTCTGTGACCGCGTTTCAGGCAGCAATCCACGACAAACGCGGTCACAGACCGCTTGCTTAACGATAAAATTATTTTTGAGATAGCTTCCAATATTTTAAGCGTTTTTCGACTTTTCACACATAGGCTTTTACGCTAAACTTATTTTCACTTACCTGAATTTCGGAGAAAAAATAAAATGAAATTTCGCATTCAACTTTTTCTGTTGATTTTTTTCTTGTTCTGCATCAATCTTTTCGCGCAAACCAAGCTTTTGCGTTTCCCTGATATTTACGGCGAGCGGGTCGTTTTCACCTACGGCGGCGATTTGTGGACGGCTCCCGCTTCGGGCGGCACGGCAGTTCGTCTGACGGCGCATCCGGGCGTGGAAACTTACGCCAAGTTTTCGCCCGACGGAAAATGGATAGCGTTTACCGGACAATACGACGGCGACGAGCAGGTTTATGTAATGCCTTCGGGCGGCGGCGAGCCGAAACAATTGACTTTTTATCCTTCGCGCGGACCGCTCGCGCCGCGCTGGGGTTTTGATAATCAGGTTTACGGCTGGACGCGGGATAATAGAATTTTCTTCCGCAGTTTGCGTGATTCGTGGACTTTGCCCGTCGCGCAGCTTTACGCTGTTTCACCGGAAGGCGGACCGGCGGAAGCCTTGCCGATGCCGGAAGCGGGTTCGGGAGATTTTTCGCCGGACGGAACGAAAATGGTTTATTCGCCGCGCTCCCGCGATTTTCGCCCCGAAAAACGCTACGCGGGCGGACAGGCGAATACGCTTTATATTTATGATTTGAAAACACACGACGCGAAAAAAATCTCCGATAATCCGCGCTCAAACCGCGACGCGATGTGGATTGGCGACACGATTTATTTTAACTCCGATAAAGACGGTAAATTTAATCTTTACGCCTACAACACCGGAAGCGGGAGAATCACGCCGGTAACAAATTACAAGGATTGGGAAGTGCGCTGGAGCAGTTCCGACAATCAAAGCCGCATTATTTACGAGCGCGGCGGCGAGCTGGAAATTTACGATGTTAATGCGAAAAAAGCGAACAAATTAAATATCTTCGTTCCCGAAGACGGCTTAAATAAACGTTCGCGGCAGGTTTCGGTGGCGAATTTTGTAAGCAATTATTCGCTCAGCCCGAAAGGCGAAAGGGTTTTGTTCGCGGCTCGCGGCGATATTTTTTCCGCTCCGGTCGAAAAAGGCGGCACGCGCAATCTGACCCGTTCTTCTAACGCGCACGATAAATTCCCGACCTGGTCGCCTGACGGACGGCAAATCGCTTTTATTTCAGACCGCAGCGGCGAAGAGGAAATCTGGATTGTTCCGCAGGACGGCTCGAAACCCGCGGAACAAATTTCCAGCGGCTCAAAAGCCCAGCGCTATGCGCCGCAATGGTCGGCGGACGGGAAAAAGATTCTTTTCGGCGATAAAGACGGCAGAGTTTACGTTTTGAATGTTGGAGACAAAAAACTGCAAATGATCGCCGACGCCCGCAACGGTTTGATTTTGGACTACGAATTTTCGCCGAAAGGAAATTTTGTGGTGTTTTCAATGCAGGGCGGAAATGGAATGTCGGCGGTTTACATCTGGAATTCGGCGGACAACAAACTTTACCGCGTGACGCCGGAAGCGTTTAATTCCTTCAATCCGACTTGGGATCCGAACGGAAACTATCTGTATTTTCTGAGCCAGCGCGAATTCGCGCCGCAGATTTCCAACTCGGAATTTAATTACGCGACAAATCGTATGACGCAGATTTACGCGCTCGCTCTGCGGCGGGATGTCAAGCATCCTTTCCCGTATGAAAGCGACGAGGTCACGCTCGCGGATGAAAAGACGGTGGAAGCTCCAACGCCTTCGCCAAGCCCGAGTCCGACACCCGCGCCAAGACCAGCGGAAAAACCGGAAACGATTGATTTCGACGGCATCGAAAACCGCGCCGCGAAAGCGCCGCTTCCGGCGGATAATTACGCGGGGATTTCAGCCAACAAAGGACATTTGATTTATTTTGTAACCGCGCCTTTTTATTACGGGCGAAGCGCCGACAGCCAGACTTCTCTGAGAATTTTCTCCTTCAAAGACCGGAAGGAAACGATTTTGCAGCAACCGGCGGGCGGTTACGCAATTTCGGCGGACGGCTCGAAATTAATCGTCGGCGCGAATCGCGTTTACAGCGTTTTGGACGCTAGTCCGACGGGCGATAAAAACAAAAAGACGGTTTCAACAAGTGGATTAGTTACCGAAATCAATCCGGTCGAGGAATGGAATCAGATTTTCAACGAAGTTTGGCGGCGTTATCGGGACTGGTTTTATGTCGAAAATATGCACGGGTTTAACTGGGAGCAAATCCGCGAAGATTATAAAAAATGGCTTCCTTTTGTCGCGCACCGCTCGGATTTAAATTACGTGATTTCCGAGATGTCATCGGAATTGACCGTTCAACACGCATACATTGACGGCGGCGATTTTAATCTTCCGCCGCGTGTTTCCGTCGCCCTTCCCGGCGCGCGGTTTGCGGTTGATAAATCTTCAAATCGCTACCGAATCAGCAAGATTTTTGAAGGTCAGAACGAAGAGGACATTTATCGCTCGCCTCTGACGGAAGTCGGAAGTCAAGCGAAAGTCGGCGATTACGTTCTAGCGATTGACGGCATGGATGTGAAAACCGACAAAGATATTTACTGGTATCTGCGCGGGCGAGCCGACAGCACTGTAACGCTGACGATCAACGACAAGCCGACAATGCAGGGAGCGCGAACCGTTACTTTTCGCCCTTTAACGAGTGAATCGAATCTGGTTTATCTCGATTGGATCGAAGGAAATCGCCGCCGCGTCAATCAGCTTTCCGGCGGTCGCGTCGGCTATCTGCACATTCCTGATATGGGCGCAGCCGGTATTCGGGAATTTATCAAATGGTATTACGGGCAGCTCGATAAAGAAGGCTTGGTCGTTGACGTTCGCGCCAACGGCGGCGGAAACGTTTCGAGAATGCTGATCGAACGCCTGCGCCGCAAACCGCTCGGCGTCAATTACGGGCGCAACTCGGAAGACGGGCAAACCTACCCGGACTCTGCGTTTATGGGTCCGATGGTCGCGATTTTGAATGAAAACTCGGCTTCGGACGGCGATATTTTCCCGTATATGTTCCGCGAAGCAGGTCTCGGGACGCTCATCGGAAAACGAAGCTGGGGCGGAGTTGTCGGAATCACAAATCGCGGAACTTTGATTGACGGCGGCGTGGTCAACGTTCCCGAATTTGCGCTGGCAAATTTGAAGGGCGAATATGTCATCGAAGGATACGGCGTTGACCCTGATATTGAAGTCGAAAATGACCCGAAATCTGTCATTGCCGGGCGCGACCCGCAGCTTGAAAGAGCGGTCGAGGAAGTGATGAAAAAACTTACTAAACCCGTGAAATTGCCGAAGCGTCAGGCTGATCCGATTAAGAATAATTGAGTGCTTTTCTTAAAATCACAATTTTGAAAGCTCACTGAGGAGAATTTTGATGCCTAAAATACTTGTAGTTTCTGTTTTGTTATTTCTGATAAATAGTTTTGCTTTCGCTCAAACCGAAAATTATTCCGCGCCGGTCAATTGGCAGAGATATAAAATCAGCGAAAGTGCAGCTTCCGTTTTGTTTCCTAAACCGCCCGTTAAACTCAATATATCGAACAGTTGTGAAGAAAGAGAAGGAAGCGTTTATTCGGCTTATGCCGAAGAAGTCGTTTATAAGCTGGTTGCTCATTCAAAATCTAAGGAAAAAATTCCGAAGTATTGCACTGAAAAAATTAAATTCGGTGAAAAAACGCTTTCGAGAATAATTCAGCAAACTAAACAAAGACTTGGAGATGATGAAACCGCTTTTACTCAAAGTGAAAGAAAGATAACAAAATTTTCGAGTGAAACGGAAACGATCTGGATTTTCGACGATCTGAAAAATGGCGGAATTTATGAGCTTTCAATTCACCACCGAAGCGATAAAAAACCGGATGGAAGTCGTTTTGTTGAATCAATTGACTTCAAGAGGGATGCTGACGGAATAGAAATTGGCAGTGGCGCATTGCGAACTTTGGGAGATCCAGGAGAGGTTAAAGATCCTTTTTCCGGCGGAGTTGGTTCAGATTCGGGACAAAGCGCCGATGCTAATAAAAATCAGCCGGAGAGTCTAGTCTCACAAAAAACGGATTCTACAAATCCGGCAAAAGTTGAAACTCAGCCGCTTGCAATAGTTACCAAGCCAAAACCCGGATATACTGACGGAGCGAGAAATGCGGATGTTCAAGGTTCTGTAACTTTGAGAGTTGTTTTCTTGGCAAATGGAGGAATTGGAAGTATTTCTCCCGTTAAAACTTTACCTTTAGGCTTGACCGAACAGGCAATAGCAGCAGCAATGAAAATAGCTTTTCTTCCGCAAAAAAGAAATGGTGTTCCTGTGACGGTTGTAAAAACCATTGAATATAAATTCAGCATTTATTAAATGTCTCATTTATTAGAAGTTCAAAATTTACAGACGCATTTTCCGACCCGCGCGGGATTAGTCAAAGCCGTCAACGACGTTAGTTTTTATATTAACGAGGGGGAGCTTTTAGGTTTGGTCGGCGAATCGGGCTGCGGGAAATCCATCACCGCGCTTTCCGTTATGCGCTTGATCGCGCTGCCGGGGAAAATTGTCGGCGGTTCGATAAAATTCAAGGGCGAAGAACTTTTACAGGCGAGCGACCAGCGGATGCGCGAGATTCGCGGCAACGATATTGCGATGATTTTCCAAGACCCGATGACCTCGCTCAATCCGGTTTTTACGGTCGGCGAGCAGATTGCCGAAGCCTTGCGCCTGCATCGGAATTTGAATAAAAAACAGGCTTGGGAAGCTGCAATCGAAGCGATGAAAGAAGTTGCGATTCCCGACCCGGCGCGGCGCGTGCGCGATTACCCGCACCAGCTTTCCGGCGGAATGCGTCAGCGCATAATGATTGCGATGGCTCTGGCTTGCGATCCCGAATTGCTTATCGCCGATGAGCCGACGACCGCGCTCGACGTTACAATTCAGGCGCAGATTCTTGAGCTTTTAGACGAATTAAGAAAAACGCGAAAACTCGCCGTTTTGCTTATCACGCACGATTTGGGCGTTGTCGCGGAAGTTGCCGACCGCGTTTGCGTGATGTATACGGGAAAAATTATCGAGGAAGCGACCGTTGAAGAAATTTTTGAAACGCCGCGACATCCTTACACGCGAGGGCTTCTAAAATCCGTGCCGAAATTGACCGAGCCGGCGGCGGAAAGACTTACGCGCCTGCAAACAATCGAAGGAACCGTGCCGTCGCCGACCAATCTGCCGGAAGGCTGTCATTTCGCGCCGCGTTGCGATTTTTGTATGGAGGGAATTTGCACGACGGGCGAAATTCCGCTTTACAAGCTGGAAAACGGCGTGCAGGTTCGCTGCGTTCTTTATGACGGAAAACAAGCTGAAAGGGAAAAAAGTATTCCTGCGGTATCCAAAGCCTGAGGATTTTGAAGAGTTTACGACGGCAAATAAGGCGAGCCGGAAATTTCATCACAATCTCGTCAATCCTCCGACGGACGCGCAGGGCTTTGCCGATTTTCTAAGACGCAACGAAACGGAAACCGACCGCTGTTTTCTGATTTGTCAAATTGAGGATGGAGCGATTGTCGGCGGGATGTGTCTGTCGCAAATTTTCCGCAAAGCGTTTCAGAACGCTTATCTCGGCTATTATTTGTTTGAAAAATTCACCGGAAAAGGTTATATGACCGAAGCCGTTCGATTAATTTTGCTCTTCGCTTTCCGCGATTTGAAATTGCATCGCGTCGAAGCCAACGTCCAGCCGCACAACACGGCTTCGATTGCCGTTTTGCAGCGATGCGGTTTTACCAAAGAAGGATTTTCCCGCAAATATCTGAAAATCGGCGGGCGCTGGCGCGACCACGAGCGTTGGGCGATAATTAAGGAAGATTGGAGAAAAGAAAAATGAGCCAACCATTAAAAAAGCGAAAACTGATGACGGTCGAAGAGTATTTGCGCTTTGAAGAACGCTCAAAATACAAACACGAATATATGGACGGCGAAATTTTTCGTCTGCACGACAACTTTAGCACGCCGCAGTTGGCGGGAAATCGCGTCAACCACGTTTTTATCGTCAGCAATATTTGTTTTTATTTGAGGCTGGCGCTGCGAAATAAGAGAAAGGATTGTCAGGTCGGCACAACCGAAATGCGCGTTCTGCTGCGCGAAGATCATTACGCTTATCCTGATGTTTTTGCTGTCTGCGGCGATATTTCGCTCGTGCCGGATATTTTTGACACTTTGGTAAATCCGGCAGTTATTTTTGAAGTGTTGTCGAAATCAACCGAAGCCCGTGACCGCGGCGATAAAGCTTTAGATTATCGTAAGTTGGAAACCTTAACCGACTATCTTTTGGTTTCACAGGATAAGGTGCGAATCGAACAGCAAATCCGGCAAAGGGACAGAACTTGGAAAATACTCGTTTTTGAAAACGAACAAGACAAGATTTATTTTTCTTCGCTTGATTGCGAAATTGACGTTAAGGATATTTACGAAAATATAAAATTTCCGTCCAAACCGAATTTGAAACTTGTATCTCCGAAAAAAATAAATGGAAAACAGCGCGGTTAAAACTCAAAAACAAGAACTCGTTCGAGTCGAAAATCTAGTCAAGCATTTTCCGGTTGAAGGAAGCGACGATGTTGTGCGGGCGGTTGACGATGTTTCGTTTGAAATTTTGGCGGGCGAAACGCTCGGATTGGTTGGGGAATCGGGTTGCGGGAAATCAACGGTCGGACGCTGCATTTTGCGGCTTTACGAGCCGACGAGCGGGGATGTTTTTTTTGAGGGAAATAATATTGTCGGGCTGCCCAACAGGGAAATGCAGAGATTAAGGCGCGAGATGCAGATTATTTTCCAAGACCCTTACGCCTCGCTTAATCCGCGCCTGAATATTCTCTCAATTGTTTCC
>DATHTS010000258.1:0-6874 GCA_035462935.1 Pyrinomonadaceae bacterium | reverse complement strand
TCGGAAAGCAAAGCGCAAATCGCCGCGCCCGCCGCAATCGAATACTCCGGTTTGAATATCTCGCCCGACGGCAATCAACTTTATTACATCAACGAAAAAGGCGCGCTCCTTCAAATGCCGGTGTTGGGCGGCGCGGTTAAAAAAATTACGGACGGATTGTTTGTGAGAAATATAGCTAATGGTATAGGCGTTTCTCCCGATGGCAAACAAATCGCGTTTGTGCGACGTTTTGAAAAGGAAGTAACCGCTCTTTTCATCGCCGATGCCGACGGCAGAAGCGAATATACGCTCGCCACGTTTGAACAGCCCTTTAGATTATATTCATTTCCGGCGTGGTCGCCGGACGGAAAAACTATCGCTTGTCCGGTTTGGATTGCCGGAAAACAGAATATCTTAGCCGTGCAAGTCGCCGATGGAACAAGCGTGCCGATTTTGCCGAAAGGTTCGACTTTTGTCAGAGAAATAGCTTGGTTACCCGATTCAAAAAGTTTGCTGATGATTGGAGAAAAAGAGGGTGATTTATCGTTAGAGCAGCCTTGGCAGATTTCATATCCCGGCGGCGAAGTGAGGCTAATCAGCAACGACACAAATGAATACGCGGGCATCAGCCTGAAAGCTGACGGAAGTTTGCTTACAACCGTCAGAGTGGAACAAGCGGCGCACATCTGGACAATGCCGGCTGATGACGCGAGACGCGCACAACAGTTGACTACCGGTTTTGAAAAGTTTGACGGCGTTGTTGGTCTAGGTTGGTTATCCGACAGCAAAGTTTTTTATGGCTCCACACCGAGCGGCAAAAGCTCCGTTTGGGCAATCAGAGCAGACGGCAGCAATTCAATTCAACTGGTCAAAGGCAGCCCATTCTCGGCAGCGTCGCCTGACGGTCGTTTTGTCATTTATCAAAAAGGCAAGCCGGAAACCAATGATATAGGTTTGTATCAAACCGACATAAGCGACGGCAGCGAAAAACGATTAACCAAAGGCATAGATATTTGGGCGACCTTTTCGCCCGACGGCAAATGGATTGTTTTTACCAGATTCGGTGAGCGCGTCGGTCTCTGGAAAGTCGGAGTTGAGGGCGGCGAGCCGACGCGAATTCTGGATAAAAATGCGGTTTGCCCGGCTGTTTCGCCGGACGGAGAAACCATTGCTTTTATTCTGCGTCAAGGCGGACAACCGAACCGAATTGCGCTCGTTTCGAGCGATGGGGGTGAAAGAATTAAGACGTTCGATGCCAAGTTGGAAATTTTCCCGACAAGCGACAACCAAAAATTGCAGTGGGCACCGGATGGACAAGGCATTTATTTCATTGCTTTCAACAACGGCGTTTCAAATATCTGGCGACAGCCGATTGACGGCTCGCCGCCAGTTCAAGTGACGGATTTCAAAGACGGCAGAATCTTCAACTTTGCTTTTTCGCCTGACGGCTCGCAACTCGCTCTTTCACGAGGCACTTTTAATTCGGATGTCGTTTTGATTGAAAACGCGAATTAAAAAAAATAATCTGATAAAAATCACGGTAAAACGAAAAATCGGCGGCAAAGTCATTTCACAGATTCATTTGCCACTCGTCCTATCTTTAAGGAAGAAAAGCTGATGGAATAGGTTTATCGCTTGGCGAACCAAACTGCATTGCCGAAAATCCGCTTGAGTTTCTGAGAAAATACCAGAAACCATTTCGATAAACGGCAATGTCCGTTCTTCCGTCGCCGTCATAGTCTGCCGGAACAGGAACATCATTTGCCAAACCGAATTGAATTACCGTGAAACCTGCCAAAGAAAGTTGTAAATACCAAGCGCCCTCACGGAAAATCGCCGCGTCAGTCTTACCGTCGCCATCGTAGTCGGCAGGAACCGGCTTGTTCGTCCTGAAACCGAGACCGGAATTTACCGCCGCGAATCCGTCCCGACTTTGCTGTAATAACCACCTGCCGCCGCGATAAACCGCCATATCGGTTTTGCCGTCGCCGTCGTAATCTGCCGGAACCGGTTTGTCGGTCGAAATGCCGAACTGAGTGACTTGAAATTGATTATTGGCAAGATTGTAAATATACCAAACGCCGTCACGATAAACTGCGAGTTCAGCCCGTTCGTCGCCGGTGTAATTTGCCGGAACGGGAACGTCGCCCGCCTGTCCGAATTGAACGGCTTGAAAACTGCCGTTTGAACTGTTCACCCAATACCAAACTCCCTCGCGGAACACGGCAATGTCGGTTTTGCCGTCGCCGTCGTAATCTGCCGGAGCAAGGCGGTCGGAACTCAAACCAAACTGCGCGGCGGTAAATCCTAATTGACTTCGCAGCAAATACCAAACCCTATCGGAAGGACGGAAAACGCTGAAATCGGCTTTGCCGTCGCCATCGAAGTCGAACTGCGTTTTCAGCGCGGCTTTCCCCGTCAGTTTTTGTTTCTGTGTCCACAATGTTTCGGTGCGGGCGAAAATATATGAGCTGCCGCGAGGTATGTTTGCGCCGTTGTCCTTGCCGGGCGCGGCGACAATTACCGTCTCGCCCGAAATCGCAACGCCTCCGCCGAACTCGAAACTGCTGTTAGGAGAAAGCGCTGCGCTCCTGCCGAAAACATCGTTTGCCGCGCCGTCGCCTGCCGTCAGTTTTTGTTGCTGCATCCAAGTTTTTCCCAATCGGACAAAGGTATATGCTGAGCCTTGATTCTGGTTCGAGCCGATGTCGTCGAACGGGGCGCTGACGACAATCGTCCCGCCGGAAATCGCCACGCTGCTGCCAAAGAAGTCATACGCCGCGCCGTCATCGGCAACAAGTTTTTGCCGCAGCGTCCAAGTCATCCCATTGCGGACGAAAACATAAGCGCTGCCCTGTCCAAAGTTTGTGCCAACGCTATCGTCGAACATACCTCCGACAACAGTGTCGCCCTCTATTGCCACGCTTCCACCGAATAATCCTAAGCCGTATAGTAATTGCTGCCGCGACCAGGTCGTTCCCGAACGCACAAAGATATGAGCGCTGCTGGCAGGGTAACTTGGCGGTATGCTTGCGCCAGCGCAATTGCCGCTTTCGCTGACAACAGCCGTGTCGCCCGAAATCGCTACGCTTCCGCCGAAAGTATCGCCGCATTCGCCGCCCGCTCCAATGCCGACAAGTTTTTGCTGTCGCGTCCAGTTCGCGCCGGAACGCGCAAAAATGTATGCCGCGCCAAAACTGAAGTTTTCACCGCGAAACTCGCCGGGCGCGCCGATAATCACCGTCTCGCCTGAAATTGCCACCCTATAGCCGAAGGAGCTTGCCATTTCATCGCCGGTAAGTTTTTGTTGTCGCGTCCACGCCGCTCCTTTGCGAACAAAAACGTATGCGCTGCCCCGCGCACTTGTTCCAAAGTATGCGCCGGGCGCGCCGACAACAATCGCGTCGCCCGCGATTGCGACGCTTTTACCAAACTCGTCGCCTGCCGCTCCGTCGCCGGCAACCAGTTTCTGCTGCTGTATCCAGGTTGCTCCAAAGCGAACGAAAACAAAAGCGCTGCCTTGGGCAGCGGTTGTGCCACCCGCCCCGCCCGACATGCCGATGACCGCCGTGTCGCCGGAAATCGCCACGCTAAAGCCTGACGCGTCATCCGCCGCATTGCTTTCAGGAGTCTGCGTCAATGTTCGCCGCCCCGCAGTGGTTTTGAGCTGATTTTCTGTTCGCCTCCCGCTTTCTTCGCGGCGTGCCGTTCGCACTGCCGCTGCCGGAGTATCATATTTGCTTTGTTCTTTGAGTTTGGTGATTGCGGCTGCGTCGCGTATCGCAAACGGTTTCTCCGTCGCGTTAAAAGTGCCGCCGGTTAACGTCAAAAAGATCCCGGTAAAAACCGCCGTCAATGTCGGAATTGTGGTTTGTATTCGTCTCATTTCTTAAATTCATCCTTTTTTGCGCGCTTTTGAAACTTAGAATGCCGTCAAATGAAAAAAACCTTGATTTCAAGAGCGGGCGGCGTTAAAATAATCGCATTTTAAGAAAGTTTATTTTTGACAGAAACGCGCTGTCTGCGATGCTCGCATCCAATGCATCTGACTTTAAGCGATAACGGGCAAAGAATCCTTCATTTTGTCTGAAACTTTTCTGACTTTTTTGTGACTTACAGTTATGTTTCCTGCTCACAAAGAGTTATACGAATTCTCAAACTTCCGACTGAATGTCGCGGAGAGGCTTTTAATTCATAATGAAGAGCGCGTCGCCGTTCCCGAAAAGGTTTTTGAAACGCTCTGCGTGCTGGTCGCCAACGCCGGGCGTTTAATCGAAAAAGACGAGTTGATGGAAAAGGTTTGGGGTGAAACGATTGTCGAGGAAAATAATCTGGACAAAAAAATATCCGCCCTTAGAAAAGTTTTAGGCGAAGTCGGCGGCGACGAAAAATTTATCGAAACCGTGCGCGGACACGGTTACCGATTCATCGCCGAAGTTCGGCGCATCAAGCCGCTGGAACCGCAAATGCCTGCAGCCGGACAAAAGGATTTCGGATTTGGAATTTCGGATTCGGGGTTTCGAGATGGCGGCGAAACGACTGGTGATGAACAGACGATTGAAAACAGAAGAATAAAAACAGAAGGTCAAGATTCGAAATCAAAATCCGATGTTGGCTATCTGCAATCAAATAATGTCGTCGCCCTCGCCGAATGGCGAAACGAACCGGAGTCGGAAAAGCAAAGGAATGAAAACGAATTAAAGTCGCCGTTAAAGGTCGAACAACTCGCGGCAGTTCGACCGGCGACCAGTTTGTCGGAAATGACCGCGCCGCGCCGCGAAAAAAAACGTGATTCTTTTGGTTTAGCAATCATTCTGTCGGTTTGCGTCCTTGCGCTTATTGGAATCGGATACGGATTTTATAAATTCGGCGGTTCTAATCGAATGACCGCAGGCAGCGAGCAACGAGCCGTTGAGATTTTGCCGGCAAATATCAAAATCCGGCGTTTGACGACCGAGAGCCGTGTTTACAGTCCGGCAATCTCGCCGGACGGCAAATATTTGGCTTATGTGCTGCGCGAAACGGGCGAAAAGGAAAGCGTCTGGCTCAAAAACATCACAAACGGCAGCGTCGTTCAAATTATGCCGTCTTCAAACTCATACCATAGTTTAATTTTTTCGCCAGACGGCAATTATCTTTATTTCGGCACGCGGTCGGAAGATGATAAGAACCCGCTGATTGTTCGCATTCCAATTTTTGGCGGAGCGCGTCAGGAAATAGCCGGAAATCATTGGGGACATTTCGCGCTCTCACCCGACGGCAGATATCTCGCTTTTCCGCGGGGCAGCACAAAGCCCGGCGAAACGCATTCTCTGATTGCCGTCAACATCGAAACCAGCGAAGAACGCGCGGTCGTCAAAAGAGGAGCGAACGAGGAGAACGAATTTTATTTTCATTTCTGGGGCGCGACGCCTTCGTGGTCGCCCGACGGCGAGAAAATCGCCATTTGCGGCAGATGGCGGGACGAAACAGGCGGTTGGCGGCATACCATCTTTGAAGTGTGGGCGAGCGACGGAACGATGCGCGAAATTCCCGCGCCGCGCTGGGCAGCAACTTATCAAGTCGCGTGGCTCGCCGACGGCTCCGGTTTGCTCGTCGTGGCGCGCGAAAAAACCGATTCGCCTTATCAAATCTGGCATCTCGCATATCCGTCGGGCGAAGCGCGGCGCATTACCAACGATGTAAACGATTACGGCACACTCAGCCTAACGGCAGATTCGCGCACGCTCGTCGCGCAGCAGGAATTTCACGTGAGCCACATCTGGATTTCACCCGACGGCGACACAAACCGCGCCCGGCAGTTGACTTTTGGGATTAACGCCCAAGATGGATTTTATGGATTGGCTTGGACGCCGGACGAAAGAATCGTTTTCGACTCGAAACGCAGCGGCTCGCAAAAACTTTGGGCGATAAGTGCCGACGGCGGCAATCCGCAACAGTTGACTGCCGACGCGAATGACGCGAATTATTCGCCGAAAGTTACGCCCGACGGGCGCTATATTGTTTTTGTTTCGCAGCGCGACGGCAATCCGAACATCTGGCGAATGGACATTGACGGACACAACGCCGTCCGATTGACCAACGGTGCAAGCGATGATCCATCGCTTTCGCCCGATGGACGCGGGGTTTATTACACGGAGGCAAGCGTTTCGCCCTCGACGATTGCAAAAATCTCGATAGATGGCGGCGAGCCGGTTAAATTAACAAAGAGATTCAATGCCTACAATCCCGTTGTTTCGCCTGACGGCAAGCTGGTAGCTTACTCTCATTTTGAGGATGAGACGGGATGGGTTACAGGAATTATGCCGATAGAAGGCGGCGAACCGTTCAAACTGCTCAAACTACAAGGAATTTTCGGCGCTCACGCGTGGGCGT
Organism: Pyrinomonadaceae bacterium; assembly: GCA_035462935.1. Lineage (GTDB taxonomy): Bacteria > Acidobacteriota > Blastocatellia > Pyrinomonadales > Pyrinomonadaceae > DATHTS01. Next base: position 520 of record DATHTS010000258.1, on the reverse strand, counting down.
CCGATTCAAAGAGCCTCATCTATATCAAAGGCGGCATTCTCGAATCAAATCTTTTTCGCCAATCCATTGAAGGCGACCGCGCGCCGAAACAAATCACGTTTTTTAAGGAAGATCGGATAATGAGTTTCGCTTATTCGCCGGATTACAAACAGCTTGCCCTGACGCGCGGCAATCATTACAGCGACGTTGTTCTTATTAACAATTTTAGTAAAACACCTTAATTTCACCTTTTCTCCCGGGGGAAATCAGCTTGCGCTTTCTCGCGGCACTTTCAATTCGGATGTCGTGCCGATTGAAAATACACAATAAGTTTAGAGATTGAACTACAAGTGGTGATTTATCAGTTCAAGAATCTCCGAACCTTGTTTATAACGAATTATTTTCATTTGCTTCCCTTCTTCATACGCTTGCAATAAAACTACGTCAGGAAAAATTTATTTTATGATTTTCGCCTGATGTTCTTTAGATTAAATAATTTCTTAAAAAGAAAGGAATGTTCCTCGCTGGGAGCGCGGGCGGC
>DATHTS010000257.1:0-2729 GCA_035462935.1 Pyrinomonadaceae bacterium | reverse complement strand
CTACTTTATTTGATACGAACGTCGCTTCACTTGTATTTTTGTTTGAGCTGGCGGTCTTAACCACCTTCCATGTTCTTTTTTCGTCACTGACGGTTATCGTCAACACGTTATTATTAAGCTCCGTGCCGTAAAGGGTAGTAGGATTTTTGAACCGAACCCTTAAGGTGTTGTTTCCGGGAGTCACAAAGAAATACCAATAATGTGTGCCGACAAGACTATCCGAAGTTCCCTGGTTGATTCCCGACTTCAAGGGATAAGGACTTCCCGGCTTCAGCGATTGTGCCGATGCATATCCAACAGCTAGAAATAACGCTATCAATAAACTTAGTTTTCTCATTTTTGTAAACCCTCCTTCGTCCCCTGACGCCAAACGTGTGATGTTTTTGCGCACCTCAATATGATTAAGCTAGTAGGCTGATTCAAACTGTAAAACGAGACTGAGAGAATCCGGACGGTCAATTTACACTTCGGAGTTTTTAATCTCTATTTTCTCCTTCTCTTCAAGATAAACGCGAATCTCGGAAAGCGGCACGTTGCCGAGTTCGATCAATTCGGCAAAAGTGAAAGTCTGCGAGTGCATCTCGCCTCGATGCCGCGTCCGAAAAGAATAAACTATCAGCCCCTCTTCGTTGCGCTCCGTTCGGATACCGGTTAATTTACAACCGACTTCTTTGCATTTGATTAACTCTTTCTTGTCCATTCGATTTGAAGTTTGGCGGGCTTTGAATAGCGCCCGCCGTTTGATTCACTTACTAAAACTGGCTGCGAAATGCGTTTGTATGCGCTTGCCGCGCGGATTCGTCTGCTTCTAAAGCCTGCTTGCGTAAATACTCAGATTTCAGTTGCGGATAATCACGCTCAAAATCTTCCGCGCTTGCCGCCGGGTTTGCCATATAAGCCATTTTCAGACGATCTTTTAGCTTTTCCTCTTCCGCCTGCCGTCGCTTTTGCGTTTCCGCATCGCGTTCGGCTTGTTTAGCCCGGCGCTCCTCTTCAAGATTGTTCAAATGCCGCTGCCGTGCCGCTTCATTTTCCCGTTTCCAGCGAGCGCGAACGGCTTCGGCTTGCTACTTCCACAAATCGTGATCGGTTGAAAGTTTCTGTTGTCTGCGCTGTTCAGACCATTGCGCGTAGTTTAAAGTTATGTTGTCTTGTTTCATCTGTTCGTTTGAAATCATAGTTTTATTCTCCTGTTGTTTATTTAGTCATCATCTACCAATTGAATGATGGTTTGGTTTTTGCTTGTCGGTTTATTACACTGTTCGCAAATATCAGGAACGGGATCGCCGACTAAATGCGGTTCCGTGTCTGTGGAATCTTCCGTTAAATCCTGTGTATAGATTTCATCTTTTGCTGTGGCTCTGCACGAACAAAAGCTATTTGGATTTAGTGTCGTTTCGAGTTTTGCAATTCGTTTCTTAAAGCTCATATTTTCCTTGTTTTTGCTCCTTTTAGTTTTCCCGCATTCCATATTTCAGGGAAGCGGTCTTGCCGTGCCGCTTACGCCTTGAATAATAATCACGCTCTTTTGCGTCGGTTTATTACATCGCCCGCAAAAGTCCGGCACAGGTTCGCCAAGCAAGCGCGGTTCGGTGCTTTCATCTGCTTGAAGGTAGAGTTCCGAACCACTCCCGCAGGCGCAAAACGGGGTGTTGACGCTTTTTTTGGTTTCCATTCGCTTTAATCGGTTTAAGATTTTCATAGTCTTATATTTCGTTTAATTTCACCGTTGAATTGATGGTAAAAGTAAAAGTTTCCGGTAAATCGCTCAGAACAGCTTTTCCGCACCTTTCACAAGGTAAAACCGCAAAGTTGATCGTTCCGGTTTGAGCGTCTGAATTTACGCTTTTCATCTTCACTTTATTTTTATGACCGCAACTGCAAAATTCCGATAAAGAATTGCCGTTTTGTGTTTCAAGTTTCTGGATTCTATTTTTAATATTCATATCCGCGTCTCCTATAAATTTCTTCTGTTTCTTTAAGTCTTCGGTCTGCCTGTTCGTGGTAATTAAAAATCTGCTCGACTCGCTTTTTATTTATAGGCTTTCGGCATTCCAGGCAGAAATCTTTTTTCAGCCAATCGCTTGAAATTCTCTTCGGGTAATCTTGGATTGAGATTTCATAACATTGGCAAAATCCACTGACGTTCGCTGTCTTTTCGAGCTTTTGCAGTCTGGTTTGAATATTCATATCGTTTCACCTCCCGGAAGTATCACTTCGGTTTCTATTCCGCTTGCAAATTCAGCAAGGGTTTGCGGTCTGACCGGCTTTTCGCATTGTGGGCAAGTCTCGTTTGTAAGCGGCTCGTTCGGCTTTATCACGTCGCGGTAGTAGGAAGTGCCGCAACCGCAGAATTGCGAATTCACTTGGTTAATTTGTTCAATGCGTTTTAGTCTGTTTTTTATGTTCATATCGTTACTTTTCCTGTAAATTTAATTTGAACTTCCGGGCTTGGCGGAAATGGCGTGCAACTAATCAGCCCGGCGTTGATTAGTTCTAGGTCATAGGCTCGACTTCCCCAAAAATCAGAAGCGTATTTAAGCAAACCGCCGTCCGAAAGTTTTGCTGTTCGCTTCTTTTTCCCATTCTTTTTCCCATTCCTTTAACAACTCCGCGAGCGTCGCATTTTTCCCTTGTCTTTTGAGTTCATTTTCAATCTTATTTTCCAGCGAACGACACCCACGATTAAGCCGTTCGTTTGCCGCTTTTATTGCTTGTGTAGATTCAAT
>DATHTS010000256.1:0-4907 GCA_035462935.1 Pyrinomonadaceae bacterium | reverse complement strand
TGTCGGTTCCCAGATATTTTTTCGCGTCGCCCCAAAACGCGCCGAATCCGGTTTGCAGCAAAACGATGCTTCCGTCGGGAATCCCGCCGTTTGCCGCTTCCCAGTTGGTGAAATCTTCGACGCTCGCTTGATAATCACGATTTCCCGAAGCCTTGCCGGAAACGTCAATTTTTACCGCCGGAGCGATAAGCTGTTCGAGCGGGATTTCGTCAACCGTTTTCCGACCTTCGGCAAAATGAATCGGCGCGTCAATGTGCGTTCCGCCGTGTTCGGCAGCTGAAAAATTATATGCGGAATAGTAAAAACCCTTTTCGGTCGGACCTTCGGCGACGGTTTCACGCTCGAAAGGTTTAGCCGTTACCCAGTAATGAGTTTCCGACGAAAAATCGTGTGACAAATCAATCCATTGTCCGGCAGGGAAATCGGCGGGTTGATGATTTTGACGATTCTGCGGCGGTGCGCAGCCAAATGCTAAAAGTCCGGTTAAACACAAGACCAATTTGATTAGTTTCATCTTCATTTTCGAGTCTCCCGCGAAACATAATTTTCCAGACAATTCCGGCACAGACACCTCTTAAAATTAACCTTTAATTCCTGTCGCGCTTCTTCGCCAAGATTAATCTCCGCGCACCAACAGGATTCCGAATTCGCGCCGCAGCCGAACTCCTCGTCGCACGATTCGCAAACCGAAGGTGTTTTTTCTTTGAAAGCGAGAAAATCGTGGACGGTTTTTGTTTTCATAATCGAAAATCCGTTTGAAAAGTTGAAGATCGTAACGCCACCATTTTGACAGCGTTACGTCGCTTCGCAATTTTTTCAGGCAGTTTCTAAGCCTTTTGCAATACTTCTTCCCTTTCGCCTTCAACATAAGGCGTGTGCAAGTTGACCGGGTCAGCTTTTTTCCGCAGGCGCATATTAAGTAGTTCGACAAAGACGGAAAACGCCATCGCGCCGTAAATGTAGCCTTTTGGAATTTCGACGTGAAACGCTTCAGCCGTCAGAACAAAGCCGATCATAAGCAAAAACGAGAGCGCGAGCATTTTGATCGTCGGATGCCGCTGAACGAATTCGCCTATCGGTTTGGCAAAAAGCATCATCGCCGCTATTGAAATGACGACTGCCGTTATCATCACCCAGAGCTGTTCAACCATTCCGATTGCCGTAATGACCGAATCGAGCGAGAAAACAATGTCGAGCAGCATAATTTGCACGATGACGCTGGCAAACGATGCATAAACCTTTTTCGCGGCATGTCCTACTTCCCCTTCCAGCGAACCGTGAATTTCGTGGGTACTTTTAGCGATTAGAAACAATCCGCCAAAGAGCAGAACCAAATCACGACCGGAAAAACCATGTCCGAAAATCGCAAAAAGCGGCTCTTTCAAACCGATGATCCACGAAAGCGAAAACAACAAAATGACGCGCATCACGAGCGCGCCCGTCAAGCCGATGAAGCGCGCCTTCGACTGTTGTTCGGGCGGCAATTTTCCCGCTAGAATCGAAATAAAAATGATATTGTCAATACCCAGAACAAGTTCGAGAACCGTTAACGTCAGCAAAGCAATCCAAATCTGCGGATCAGCCAGAAATTCCATTTATATTTTTCTCCCTATTTCCTTAAAAAATAAATTATTCGGCTTTGCCGCTTCCGAAAAGCGGTTGCCCGGGCATTTTGCCGGTCATCTTTTGCCCGTCGAAAACAATTTCGCCATTGACAACCACGGCTTGAAAACCTTCGGCATACTGATGCGGATTTTCAAACGTGGCTTTATCGCCGACCGTGTTTTCGTCAAAAATCACCAAATCCGCCGCAAAACCTTCGCGGATCAAACCGCGATTCCGTAAGCCGAAAGTCTGCGCGGGCAGCGAACTCATTTTTCTGACCGCGTCTTCGAGCGAAATAACTTTTAATTCGCGGACGTAACGCCCTAAAACACGAGCGTTGTTGCCATAGCCGCGCGGATGCGGAACGCCCGCGCCGAAACGCCGCACGCCGCTGTCCGACGCGATCATTGTAAAAGGCTGGCGCATAATATTCTGCACGTCGTCCTCGCTCATCACGCGGTAAACCATACTCGCGCCGCCTTTTTCATACATCTCGAAAATCTGCTCGATTTGCGCGTCGACCTTATTGCTGCCGCGAACCGATTTCGTAATTTCGGCGATGTTTTTGCCGTTAAATTCGGGATTCGCGCCGTAGCTGGCAACGTAGGCGAAGCTGTAATCCTTAAAATCCTTCTTTTTAAGGTCTTCCTTCATTTCCTGAACGATTTTTTTGCGGGTTGCGGTATCGGCGAGCCGTTTTCTGCCTTCATCGCGCCCGCCGGCGACAGCCCAATTTGGCAAACGCACATCGAGCGAGGTTGACGAAGCCGTGTAAGCGTATTGGTCAACCGTTACGTTCAAGCCTCTTTTGCGAGCCGCTTCGACCAAACCGATGGTCGTGGGGCTTTGTCCCCAGTGTTTTTTGCTGGAAATTTTAAAATGCGAGATTTCGACGGGAATATTGGCGAGTTCGCCGATGTTTATCGCTTCCTGAATAGCCTCAACAACTGCCACGCCTTCATCGCGGATGTGGCTGGCGTAAATTCCGCCGTGCTTTGCCGCGATTTTCGCCAACTCGACGACTTCCCCGGTTTTCGCGTATGTGCCGGGAACATAAATTAGTCCGGTGGAAAGTCCCAACGCGCCGTCTCGCATCGCCTGCTCGACAATCGCATTCATTCTTGCTTGCTCTTCGGCAGTCGGCTCGCGGTTATCCAAGCCCATCGCTTTAGATCGCACCGCGCCGTGAGCAATTAAAGTCCCCAGATTTATGGCTAAAGGCGTTTCACCGATACGCCCGAGAAATTCTTTAACTTCGGTTTCGCCGCCGCCGCAATTTCCCGTAACAACGGAAGTTACGCCCATCCGCGCAAAATTTTCGGCAGACGGAATGCTGTAGATATTCTCGGTATGACCGTGAACGTCAATAAATCCGGGCGCGACGATTTTGTTTTGCGCGTCAATCGTTTGCTTTGCATTTGCGGCGTCAAACCGCCCGACTTTCACGATTTTCCCGTCCTTCACGGCAACTGCGCCGCGAAACCAAGGATTTCCCGCGCCGTCAACGATGCGGGCATTTGTGATGATCAAATCGTAAGTCATTTCTTCGTAACCGAAAGTTTGAATAACCGATAAAGACAAAATTAAATTAAGCAGTAAAACTAGGGCGGTAAATTTTTGTAAGATTTTCATAGTTGGTTTTAAAAGAATTAAACCACGAATCTTGAGGAATTTAAAACCAATTCGCAATTTCCGCGGTTAGAATTTTGATAATAATTACTTTGCCGTCCCGCGCTCCGACAAAGTGACATCTTAGTTTTTCAAACGGCACAAGCGATGATTTAAAACACTTGAATTCACTTTGTTTGAGTGTCTATCAGGATTACAAATCCAGTCGCAAACTGTCGGTTGCCTCGATAACTTCACACATCGGCGAAAAACTTGCAACTTCCTTTTCAAAATCAACCTTATCCCATTCGGGATAAAGATGCGTCAGCACGGCTTTTTTAGGTTTTGCGTAGCGGACAAGATGCATCGCGTCGGCTAATCGCAGGTGCGTTTCGACAGGCGTTTCTTCAACAAACGAGCATTCCAGCACAAACAAATCCACGTTTTGAGCAAAATCGCCCAGCTCTTTTGCAAAACCGGTATCCGCTGTGTAAACAAGCGTCTTGTCGTTATTTCTCAAATGAATCGCAAGACTTTCATCCGTGTGCGGCGTTTTCAGCGCGACGGCTTCCACGCCTTCCAAAATCTCGAATTTTTCCAGCGATTCGATTTCCTTTATTTCGAGCGGGAAAGGCTGCTTAAATAAGCCGTAATCGTTCGCTTGATCAAATTTTTCGACTAAATCTTCCAAGCCTTTCGGTCCGAAAATTCGCAGAGATTTTTCTCTCTCCTTCGTTTCAGGCGCGTATTTTGTGCCGAAAAGAAAAGCGGGAAGCCCGCCGATATGGTCAAGATGAAAATGCGAAATCCAGATTGCGTCCAAATTCGCCCAATCCAGATTTTCCTGCGCTATCCGATGAACCGCCGAAGCTGAACAATCAAGCAAAACCGAGCCTCTCTCGGTTTCCAGCCAGTAACCGGAAGAACTGCGTTTCGGATGCGGCACGGATGTTCCTGAGCCGAGAATGATAAATTTCATATTCCAAATTCCAGATTTCAAATTCCAAATTCCAGATTTGCCAGAATCTTTTCTTGATAGTTAAACTCTAACAAAATAAAGGTAAACTTTTCCAAATGGTAATCTGGAATCTGAAATTTGGAATTTGAAATCAACTATGGAAATAGATGTATTGGCGATTTTTGCGCATCCCGACGATATGGAGCTTTCGGTTGGCGGAACGCTTCTGAAGATGAAATCTCTCGACTACAAAACCGGCGCGCTGGACGTTACGCGCGGTGAGATGGGAACGCGCGGAACGGTCGAAGGTCGTGGTCAGGAAGCAAAGGATGCGGCGGAAATTTTGAAATTAGATGTTCGAGAAAATCTTGAGCTTCCCGACGGTCACGTTTGGGTAATGGAAGAAACTCGCACGAAATTAGTCCGCGTTTTGCGGAGATTAAAGCCGAAAGTCATTTTTACGCATCAATTCGACGACCCGCATCCAGATCATAATCACATCGCTCATTTGGTTAGAGAATCGGCGCGGCTCGCCTCGATGCAAAAATACGACGAAGATTTCGGGCAGGAAAGAATCAATGTTCCGATGATTGCGCACAACGTTTTCTCGCGCCGCGTTTTGCCGTCGTTTATCGTTGATGTTTCCGATTTTCTGGAAGAAAAAATGAATGCGATCAAAGCCCACAAATCGCAGTTTCACGACCCAAACTCAAGCGATCTGGAAACCCGTCTTTCG
>DATHTS010000255.1:0-5079 GCA_035462935.1 Pyrinomonadaceae bacterium | reverse complement strand
AATCCACAGGTTCTTCCGCCTTTACTGCAAGAGGCTTTTATTCAAAATCCGGCAGAATTTTTGCAGATTTACCGCGACCGGCTCTCCTTCCTGCTTCCCGGAGTCGAACTCCCGCAAACCCGCAATTTGGACGCGGGCATTCGTTTTCAAACAGCCGTTTCCCGGTTTACTTTGTCAGGTGGAACCCGTTATAGTTCCGGCGAAATTCTTTCGCGCAATCAAAAAAATCTCTACACTTCCGTCGGGCTAAACGTGCAGCTAGATTCCGCCAATTCTGTTCGAATAAACGGCTGGCACTCGTTCGGCGCGGGCAATCAATCAGCGCTTACCTTTTCCTACACGCATCGTTTCGGAGCTGAAGCAGGCGATGGTTTTCAATTTTCAAAATTGCTCGGATTCGACCGAGGGCGCGTTCAAGGTCGTGTTTATTACGACCTGAACGGCAACGGTCGGGACGATTCAAACGAGCCCGGAGTCGCGGGAATCACAATTCAGTTAAACGGAAATCGCACTATAAAAACCGATTCCGCCGGTCGCTATCAATTCTCTGCCGACAAAGGCAGTCATAACGTCGCTTTGCTTTCTAACGAACTCGGGGTTCGCTTGCGGGCAAGCACCGCCACACAGCAGCGCGTTTCAATTTCTTCCCGTCAAACCGCAACCGCGAGTTTCGGCGTGTCGGATTTCGGATTTGTCAGCGGGCGCATCTTTAACGATGCGAATCAAACCGGTGAGATGCCGCAAAATTCGCAGGGAATAAAGGGAATGAAAATCATCCTGCGGTCATCCGATAAAAACACGGAAAACATTTTAGCCGAACAAACGAGCGATGGAAGCGGAACTTACGGATTTCAAAACCTTCGCCCGGGAAATTACACGATTGAGATCGATTCGGCAACTTTACCGGTAAATTTCCGGCATCCCGCGCAAACTTCCTGGCAAATCAAAGTTCTGCCGCTCCAAGGATTTTATCTCGATATTCCGATTGCCGCGCAACGCGCAGTTGCCGGAATCGTTTTTATTGATATGGACGGCGACGGAAAATTTAGTCCGCAAAAAGACAAAACGGTTGAAGGCGCATACGTAACGGGCGGCGGCAGCTTCGCCGTTTCCGACGAAAGCGGCGCGTATATTCTCAGAAACCTTTCCGCCGGGCAGATAAAATTAATTGTTCGCTCGCCTCAAGGAGCGGTAAGTTCCCCGGTTTTCATGGAACTCGGCGCTGAGCCGATCACAAAACGCGCTGTTAATCTTGCGGCACAACGCTAATGATATCTACTGTTGCAGATTTGAACGATTAATTATTCGGGTAAGAGTTTTGCGGTCAATGTTTAATATCCGCGCCGCCGCTTGCTTGTTTCCGCCCGTGTGCGCGAGAACCTGAACGACGTATTTTTCTTCCATTTCTGCGAGCGGTAACCATTTATCGGTAGGCTTCCGCTGTCCCGTTTCGCTTTCTTCCGGTTTTTCGGGTTGTTGGGTTTCTAAAGTTTCACTAAAGCGGCGGATGCGGGCAGGAAGATGTTCGGGATAAACGACATCATCGCTTAATGAAACGGCGTGAAGAACGGCATTTTCCAATTCGCGGATGTTTCCCTGCCAATCATATCTTTTGAGTATTTCAAGCGTTTCAGGCGAAAAATTTGATGAGCGACCGTTCGGCGGGCGAATTTGTTTGGCAAAATGCTCGGCAAGCAAGGGAATATCTTCGAGGCGCTCGCGGAGCGGCGGCAGATGAATCGCCACGGCATTGAGGCGATACATCAAATCCTGCCGGAAACGATTTTCCCTGACTTCTTCTTCTATATCGCGGTTTGTCGCGGCAATTACGCGAACGTCAACTTTTACCGTCCGGTTTGAACCGACGCGGCGAATTTCGCCTTCCTGCAGCGCCCTTAAAAGTTTGACTTGAAACAGCGGGCTTGTTTCCGTAATTTCGTCGAGAAAAATCGTGCCGCCATCGGCTTCTTCCCACAACCCGACGCGCTCTCGTTCCGCTCCGGTAAAAGAGCCTTTCGCGTGCCCGAACAATTCCGATTCGATTAACTCGACGGGAATAGCGCCGCAGTTGACCGTTACAAAAGCGCCCGAAGCTCGATTGCTGCGCCGATGTATCGCCCGCGCGACGACTTCTTTTCCCGTGCCTGACTCTCCGGTTATCAAAACAGGCAAATCTGTCGGCGCGACACGCCCGACCAGTTTTAAACACTCCACGAATTTCGGGCTTTTGCCGATTAACGGAATGTCGGATTCGTAACCGGAAGAAACAGTTTTACTGTCTGATTTTTCTTTTGTGCTGCGGAGTCGATATTGTTCACGAACAAGTCTGGAAATGTTGAGAATATCGTCAACGGTGAAAGGTTTGACCAAATAATCATACGCGCCAATCGCGGTTGCGTCTAACGCTCCGGCGGCTGAACCGTGTCCGGTCATCAATATGAAACGCGCTTCCGGCTGCTGCTCTGAAAAGCGGCGCAAAACCGCATAACCGTCAGTTCCGCCGAGCATCACATCGCAAAAAACAAGCAGCCAGCGTCTTTCGTCCAGCATTTTAAATGCTTTCTCGGCGCTCGGCGCTTCGCTTACATTCCAACCGTCAGAGCTTAAAACCTGAGCGATAAACCCGCTTACCTGCGGCTCGTCATCAATAACCAATGCTTGCAGAAACAGGGAGTTTTCCACACCAAAAGTATATCACGCAATAAAAACAATACAACTTTGGCTGGGTTATTCATTAATAAATAACTCAGGATAATTATTCGTAATTGCTGAAAACTACTACAAGCTATCTGAAAAATCAGAAATAAGTTTAGAGTCCACGCTTGCGGCGTGCTATTTCTTAACAAAAAGCAAACTAAAGTTTGGACTCTGAACACCAATTCCCATTTTCGATACAGCTTCAGATAAAAAATATTCCGAAAAGCCGAAATTTTCTTGGCAACCGATAGCCGGATTTTGTCTTCTTAGGTCTATCTGAAACAATTTGAGAAGCCTTAAATGCAATAAAATCTATATTTTAAATTTTTTTTGACAACAAAACTATTATTGTTTCTTTCGGTTAAATACATCGTTTTTATTTAATCCATTTAACTTAAATCCAGCTTAAAGTCTTCTCGGAATTTTTCGGAAATTTTTAATTTTTAACTACCAATTTAACTTTTACTGAATGCAGACGGCTTGCAGTTTGTCTGCGGAGTATTTAATAGAGGAATTTTATTCTTATGGGAAAAGTGTGTCTTTTTTTCGTTTTATTTATCTTTTTAGTTTTTTCAATTTCAGCCCAAACCAACCAAAATCAAGTTTATAAATCTAATCTGCTTACGGAAACCGGCAAATCATCCGGCGATACCACCGATAAGGAATCGGAGTTGACAAACTCGTCCCCGCTTTCCTTTTTGCAACTACTGGAAAACAAATCGCTCGGGGATTTCTCGACCGGCGATGCGGAAATTGACCGTTTTATAGAAGATTCGTCCGCTCGCTACGATATTGACCCGCTGCTTATTTTCGCGCAGATGAATCAGGAAAGTCGCTTTAAGCAAAAGGCAGTTTCTCATAAAGGCGCGAGCGGACTGATGCAGCTAATGCCGGCGACCGCCATTCGTTTTGGAGTAAAGAATATTTATGACCCGAAGCAGAATATCGAAGCGGGTGTAAAATATATGCGCTGGCTGCTCAACAGGTTTGACGGCGATTTGCGGCTTGCGCTTGCCGGCTACAATGCAGGCGAGGGCGCGGTAAAAAAATACGATAATCAGATTCCGCCTTACCGTGAAACACAAACCTATGTTGCGAAGATAACGACTCACTACATGGAAATCACAAACGAGCATTTGAACTCCAACATCTTAAACAACGCCATCGAACATCAAGTTGCCAGAGCTTTTGAAGCGGTTTCCTAAATAGTTTATTCGAGTATTTCGGCAAAATTAAATCATTTTCTGATGGAAAAACCGCCGTTATTCTGCCGGCAATGAGCGCTTTAGCAATCATTGCCGGCAGAATAACGGCGTTCCTTCAGTTGGAAATAATATCTTTGTTTACCTGCTCAATATTTAATTTCAAGCGGAAGGTTGAGCGTTTAACTACATTGTGTAATTGTTTGAAAAAGTTTCTACGCTGTGCGCCGCAATAGAGTTTGCTGCCGCACAATTGTTTGGAGAGGTTAAACTGCTTTGCAGAAACTCTTCCGCATCAACGGAGTCAAGAGGTTTCGAAAATAAATAGCCTTGCCCGTAAGTGCAGGAAACTTCGGAAAGCATTTGTTTATGTTCTTCGGTTTCCACTCCTTCGGCGACGACGGATTTTCCGAGTTTGTTAGCCAGCGTGATGATCATTTCGACAATACTGCGGCTGTCGTGGTCGGTGCTCATCCGGCAGACGAAAGAGCGGTCAATCTTCATTATGTCGAACGGGAATCTCTGCAAGTAGCTGAGGCTGGAATAACCCGTGCCGAAATCATCAATCGAGAGCTGCACGCCGATTGACTTTAACTGCTTAAACGTTTCATTTGCCGCCTGCGCGTTGCCCATCACGACGCTTTCCGTGATTTCCAGACGAATGCAGCCGGGTTCAATCTTCGCATCTCTGATAATTCTTCTGATTTCTTCAACCAAATTTTTCTGTGCGAACTGCTTGGCAGAAAGGTTAATGCTCATTGTCAGAGGCTCTTCCGTATCGAACATTTTCTGCCAACGGCGCAATTGGCTACAGGCGTCTTTGAGAATCGTCATTCCGAGAGGCACGATTAATCCGGTTTCTTCGGCGAGGGGGATAAAATCAACCGGCGAAATCGGACCGCGTTCCGGGTGTTCCCACCGCGCGAGGGCTTCAAAACCTGTAATCGCGCCGGAGGAAAGCGAAACAATCGGTTGAAAATACGGCGTTACTTCGCCGTTCTCGATAGCTCGCCGCAGTTCATTCTCCAGCTTTAACGCCTCGACCGCGCGGGTGTGCATTCCCAGATCGAAAACTTCGTGGCGAGCCTTTCCGTTGGCTTTGGCTCGATACATCGCCGTGTCGGAATCACGGAGAATGTCTTCCGGGCGCTCGTAACCCATTTTCGAAAACGAAATTCCG
>DATHTS010000254.1:0-15939 GCA_035462935.1 Pyrinomonadaceae bacterium | reverse complement strand
GTTTTCATTGACAAATCCGATGATTCGATAGCCCGCGTCGCGCCTATCCCAAACGGCTTGCGCCGTATCCTGCGCGGTTTGTCCCGTGCCGACGACCAGAATTTTTTCGCCGATGTCCGGGTGACCGGTTAAAATGTGAATCATCACCCGCCAAAACAACAGCAAGCCCAGAACGACAAAAACCGAGATAACCGAAACGCCGCGACCGAGAAGCAGCTGCGGCACGAAATAAAACATCAGGGCGAGCAAAATCCAGGCGATGCCGAGCGCCTGAATGAGCCGGAGCATCAGCTCGCGGCGGTTGCCCATTACGGTGTATTCGTATAGGTCGTAAAAGTATAAAATTAAAAGACAAATGAGCGTTGCAAAACCGATTTTCAGCCAGCCGTTTCTTTCATTCAGCTCGTAATCAGAACCCGAAAGCCCGACGCGCAGATACATTCCGAGAATAATGCCGCCGTAGATTATCGCGGCATCAGCCAGAATTAACCATATTGTGCGGGGGCTGAAGCGTTTCATTCGATTTTCGATTTGGGATTCTGTTTTAGTTCGTCGTTAGTTGATCGTTGAAAATAAGCAGCGATGACGAACTACTGACTACTAACAACGAGCGATCAAATCGCAAATCGCAAATCCCAAATCCCAAATTCCCTTATTCCTTAGCTTGCCGATTATAATTGTAAAAACCGTAGTTATAATGGCTTTCGTCCATCACGTCTTCGCTTTGATTCAGAACTATGCCGAGCATCCGGTCACGCGGCACGGTTTCCATTACGCGCTCGACCACACTGTAACGGGTTTGGTTTGCGCGGATGACGAGCATCGCGCCGTCGGCGTGATTTATCAAAACGGCAGCGTCGGTAAAGATGCCGAGCGGCGGAGCGTCAATTATCACGAAATCGAACATCTCGCGTGCTTCTTCCAAAATTTGTTTGAATTTCGGTCCTGAAATAAGTTCAGCCACATCGCTTCGCGCTTCCCCGCCCGGAAGCAGGTGCAGACCCGAAGGTTCGAGTTTAATAATCGAATCTTTGAGCTTAACATCGCTCGTTAAAATGTCCGATAGTCCTTTATCCGTCTCGATTCCCAGATAATCGGTTAAACTCGGCATCCGCAAATCGCTGTCAATTATCAAGGCTTTTACGCCGTCGGTTTGCGCGAGAAGCCACGATAAATTCAGCGCCGTTACTGATTTGCCTTCGCTGGCGTTGATGCTGGCAACAACGATTGATTGCAGTTTTTTCCTTTGGCTTTTGTGCAAAATGTGCGTTCGCAGGCTGCGGTATTCCTCGCAGTAGCTCGAATGCGGATGCGTGATGGTTACAAGACGCGGCTCGACGCGCTCGGCTTCAACATTCCACGTGATAAACTCAGGCAGAATGTTTGAAGACGGGCGCGTCAAACCGACAGCGTTCAAAGTTGCCCCGGCAGTATTTTCAGTTTCCAAATCGAGGAGTGCCGTCCCGATTACAGAATCCGACTGCCCAATGAACGCCGAGCTCGGTGCTCCGATCTTAAAATTATCGTCGGCAAACAAATCCGGCGGCTCGCTCAAACGCTTGCCGTTTTTTTCAAATTGAACAACGTTCGTCGTCCCGTTTGTTTGCTCGATCTGCTTTTTTTGTAATGCTTTCAGAATACTCATAAATGCTCCGCAATCAATTCCAGATCCCAGATTTCAAATTCCAGATTTTTCTTCTAATTTGGAATCTGAAATCTGGAATTTGAAATCTCAATAAAACCCGTTGGTTTCCCCGATTTCCAGACTTATCTCTTCTCCCAAATCAAACAGAGAACGTTTGCTGTCGCCGTTGCCGTTTGAAGTTCCGTTTTGAACCGGCTTTTCCGGCTGCGTCGGTTTCGGTATCACCTGTTCTGAATGACTTTGGCTTTTCCATAATTCATCGCGCGCGTCCGTGGACAAAACTCTCGCGGAATTGACCATTTCCGGCGCTTTTCCGCCGTTCATCAACGAATCTCTGCGCGGCAGCAAATCCAGATTATCGGCGACCTCTTCGATTATCTGCCTGCCGATTATCGTTTCGCCCGCGGCGTAAGCCGCCAGCATCGCGTTATCGCAGAGATTATTGATCTGGCGGGGAATTCCTTCGGAACACTGGAAAATAAAATCAATCGCGCCGGGCGTGAAAATATTCGGCTGTTCCGAACCGGCGATCAAAAGCCGCTCGGTAATATAACGCTCGACTTCCTCGACATTCGGCAGCGAGTGCATCTTACAGCGAAGCGCGACACGCTGTTTTAGTTGGCGAAGATTCGGCTGGTTTAATTTTTCGCGCAGTTCAGGCTGTCCGGTCAAAACGATTTGCAGATGCTTGGCGTTGTCCGATTCAAAATTCATCAACAGGCGGATTTCTTCCAAAACGTAATCGGAAAGCTCGTGCGCTTCGTCAATAATCAAAACGGTGCGAAGCCCGCGGCGATGCCGTTCTTCCAAAACATTGCCCATCACGCTCAGAAGCTCGGCTTTGTTTTCCCAGTTCTTAATTCCGAGAAGCTGCGTCACGTGATGATAAAATTCGTCAATAGAAAGACGCGGATTGAAAACGTAAGCCGCCAGAACGGACGAATCCAGCCGCCGCAGAATCCAGCGCAGAGCCGTCGTTTTCCCCGTGCCGACCTCGCCCGTCAAAACAATCAAGCCTTTCGCATTTTCCAAGCCGTAATAGAGACTCGCCAAAACCTCATTATAACTAGGCGTGAACACCAGATAACGCGGATCAGGCGTCAAAGTGAACGGTGTATCTTCCAGTCCGAAAAATTCTTTATACATTTTTACCTCTCGATAATTCTTGGATTTCAGATTCCAAATTCCAGATTCCAAATTCGGATTTTAAACTTGAATCTGATTCTCAATCTTGGATTTCAAATTTCACCTCAAACCAGAATTAATTTGGAATCTGGAATCTGGAATTTGAAATCTTATGAAGCCATACGCTCTAAAATGCGTGTCGCCTGCAATCCCATAATCAACAGCGGGATAATTCCGATTGAAATCACAATTCCCGCCAGAACTCTAAACCAGTGCGCCCGTTTCTGCCACGCGATTTCGTTGTGCGAAAGCAGCGGCGGAACGGATGCCAGAACCGGTAAGCCGGTGTAATGCTTGGCATCTTCGATATTTTGAATCTTGAAAAGACGCGGAAATTCAAAAATTCCGGCTAAAAACAAGCCGAATCCCAAACCGACCATTGCGCCGAGCAAAACCAGCATCGGTTTTTTCGTCGCATTTACCGGAGACTGCGGCAGATTCGCCGGATCAACGACGCGAATCGTTTCGCCCTGCGCGTTGCTTTCGCGCTCGACCTGCAGCTGCGCGTCGTTGCGTTTTTTCAGAAGATCGTCGTAAGCCTGCTTTGCCGTTTGGTATTGGGTAGTAACCCCTTCGAGCGCGACTTTGACGTTCGGAATCGTGTTGATTTTTGATTCCAGAGCGGCGATTTGACCGGAGTTAAACTGCAATTCCTGATCTTTATATTGCATCTGCTGCTCAATTTGCTGAATTTGGCTTTCTACCTTTTGCTTTTCGATCAGCAGATTCTGCTTTTGCAGCTCAGCTTTGCGCGAGCTTGCTTGACTCGCTTCGGACACCCGTCTGTCGGTGTTCTTTTTTAACTTTTCCAGTTCTTCATTGACCGTTTCAATCTGATTTTTGACTTCAATGTAAGCCGGATGTTTCGGCTTATACTGAGTTTTTATATTTTCAAATTTCGCCGTTAATTCGGCGCGTTTTTGAATTAACTGACCGTAAGCAGGAGTGTCCTCGATTCTCGTCGCCTGACGCGTTGCGTCGCCCACTTCCTTTTCGCCAAAGTCTTCTATCAAACGCATCTGGCTGTTCAAAGCGCGAATGCTGTCAAAGAGTCTTCCTTTTTCAGTAATCAGCGTTTCTTTTTCCTTTGCAATTGTTTCCTCGCGCTTTCGAAGACCTTCAAGCTGAGCGATCAAGCCTTGTGAAGAATCCGGCAAAGTTTCGACGTTTGCCAACATTATATCGAGGCGCTGTTTTTCCAATTCGTCCAGCCGCGTTTTTGCCTGATTAAGCTGATTATCGAGAAATTCGCGCGTCGTTTCCGCGTTCATTGTTGAAGCTAAAACCTGAGCGTTGACAAATTTGCTGGCAAGTTCCGCCGTCACGTTTCGCGCGGATTCGGGCGAGCGGTCTTTGTAGGCGATCCGAAACGCCGCGACCTTTTCCTGATCGTTTCGCTCCGGCTCGACCTTGATGTTTTTATACATCTTATCTATAACCAGCTCCATCGGCATTCCCGCGTCGCGTTCGGCTTGGAAAAGCTTGTATTTCAAAATCATCGGTTCGAGCGAAGAACGGCTCAAAACTTCCTGGCTCATTGACTGCAAACGCTGGGACAAATCTTCTTCCGACAGCGATTGGACGACTTTTTCCGAAATGGTCGGCGGTTTGACCGTCAAAAGCGTTTTCGATTCGTAAAAGTCGGGCAATTTGTAAACCACGTAACCGACCGAAACCGCCGCCGCCAAAAGCGGAAGAAATACCAGCCATTTCCGCCTTTTCAGCATCTTCGCGTATTCGCCTAATGATCTTTGTCTGAACTCCACACTCATAATTTTAATGTTTTGAGTCCCTGCTTTAGCAGGCTTTTGGTTAGCGATTAGCCGCCTAAAGGCGGGACTCTGAACGCTTGAAAGCTGTTAAAGAACTTGAATTACAAAGTCGCCAAAAGATTTTTCGCTTCCTGCGCTTCTTTTTGGCTCAAATCTCTTTCTCTTTCCAGCGCCGTCGCCGCTTCACGCTTTGCGCTCGGTTTATCCCCAGCCGAAGCTAAAGCCATTCCAAGGCGAACTCTAAAACCCGGATTCACGCTTCGACCGTTTCTTTTCGCTTCCGTTTCGTCAAACGCAACCGCTTTTTTCAAATGCTCGACCGCCGGTGAATACAAACCTTTTTTGAAATAAACAAAGCCGAGCGTATCGTAAAACGAAGCCGTTTGCGGATAGCGATTGACCGCCGTTTGCGCGAGTCTCAGGGCTTCGTCCAAATTCCCCTGATTATTTTCCGCAATCAGCCACGCCAGATTATTCGCCGCAATCGGCGTTTCGGGCGCGACTTCCAACGCGCGGCGATAATAATTTTCGGCTTTCGCAAAATCGTTTCGCGTTTCTTCCAGCATTCCGAGCAAAGTGAAAACCGAAGCGGAAGGCTTTTTCTCGACGATTTTCAAATACTGCTCGATAGCTTTTCCGGTTTGATTTTGATTGACCAAAAGCGCGGCGTAAGCCGAATAAGCGGGCAGATAATTTTCATCCGCTTCCATCGCCTTTTTCAAAGCGGCTTCGGCTGAAGCGATGTCCTTCTGCGCCGTAAAAACGTCGGCTTTCAAATAATGCAAAGCGGCTAAAGTATCGGCTTGATTCTGCTGAATCATCCCGTCAATTCGCTGATGCGCCGCATCGAAATTTCCCTGTCTGGTTAAAACGGAAATCAAACCGCTCAGAGCGTCGAAGTTTTGCGCTTCAGCCGTCAAAGCTTTTTCATATAAATTCTGCGCTTCCGCCAAATTTCCCTCGACAACCGAAACCTTCGCCAGATTAACCATCGCGGCGGAAGAATTAGGCGACAATCGCGCGACTTCCGCTAAATCCGTCTTCGCGTCCGCGATTCTTCCGAGTTCCAGATTTGCCAAACCGCGCGAAGTTATCGCCCGCACGCGCAAATCTTCCAAGCTCTGCGCCGTTGTTTCAGCGTTCGGATAATTATTTTTCACTGCTTCGAGCAATTCATTCGACTGCCGCAAAGCCGTTTCCGGCTCGCCGGCGGCAAAGCTCGCCTGAATTTTCAGCAGCTTCACGCGCAAAAAAGTCGGGTGATATTTTTCCAGATCGCCGATAAAAGCGCGCGCCTGATCAAACTGTCCGAGCGCCAGCCGCGCCTGCGTCATATAAAACAGCGCGTTTTTCTGGCTCGGCTGTTTCTTTAAAACGTCTTCCAAATCCTTGACCGCGTTTTCCGGTTTATTTTCCTGCAAATAAACGCGGGCGCGAAGCATCAAGGCTTCCGCATCGTTGTTATTGACCGACAAAAGCTGTTCGACTTCCCCACGGACTTTTTCATATTCCTTGCGGTTGAGATAAATCTCCGCCAAACGGTAGCGGGCACGAGCCATTTCCGGCGCGTCCGTTAAAATGCCGCTTAAAACCTGAATCGCATTGTCTTCCTGCCCGATCTGCGAGTAAAAACCGGCTAACTGCATACGGCTTTCCGGGCTGTTTTCCTGAATTTGAACGAGTTCCCGATAGGCTCGTTCCGCTTTTTCATACTGCCGTTGAGCAACGTGAAATTCGGCGATAGCTTCACGGGCTTCCATACTCGTCGGCTCGGCTTCAATCGCCTTTTGAAACTGCGTTTCGGCTTCGGGAAATTTTTTGGTAAAGCTGAAAAACCTGCCGTATTCCAGATAGCCGAGCATCTTGTTTTCGCCCAGCGAAATGCCTTGCTGAATCGCCTTTTCCGCCTCGCCCGTATTTTTTTGCTTCATAAAATAACGGGAAAGGCTCAGATAAGATTCGGTTCGTTTTAGATTTAATGAAATGGCGTGATTGAGAACGGCGAGAACTTCCGCTTCCGGTTTTCCCTGCGTCGAAAGCAAACTCGCTTTCAAAATATGACCTTCGATAAAATTTGCGTCGAGCGCGAAGATTTGTTCGAGCAGTTTTTCCGTTTCGGCAAACAACGGCGGCGAAAAAGCGAGAAAATAATTGCCGAGTTTCGCTTTCGCATCGAGATTTCCGGGCGCAAATTCGGTCGTTTTTCGCAGAGCGTCAACCGCTTCGTTAAATTGTCCTAAGTTTTCGTGAGCGCGTGCCAAGCCCCAATACGCTTCAGCCGAGTTTTTATCAATCTCGGCAGCGGAGCGAAATTCCATCGCGGCTTCGTGAAACTTGCGTTTTTGCAAATATTCTTCGCCGCGTAAAAGATGACGCTGCTTGGATTGGCTGCTGCAGGCAGGAAAGACGAGAAACAAACCGCACAAAGCGGCTATCAGGAAAAATCGGAAATGAAAAATCTGGCACTCTCTGGTTTGCATTTTTGGTAAAAAGACACTTTCCCTCAATTACTAAACCGAATTACTGTTTTTAACCGTCGGGCAAAGACCGTTAAAAATTTTCGGATTTATCAGGCTCACGAACAGGGGCAATTGTTTATAAACCTTCAAGGGAAATCTTTATTTTTCAATTTTTTAGCCGCTATAAATTGCGGCGGCATTGAGAAAAAACTTTCAATCGCGGGCAAATTTCAAAAAAAAATATTTTAACTGTCTTTGCAGACAGAATTTAAGCAATTAAATGCTTCACTCGCTTAACACGCAATCAAATTTTCTCCGACTGATTTTCAGGGACAAAGGGATTATAGCGTAATTGAGGATTTTTTCAAACATTTTTTTCTGACGGTTATTGGCTTTTGGGGAAATGACCGGACAAAAGATTATGTTTTTCAAATATATCTCGCTCTAAAAGGCAAAGCTCTTGTAAATTTCGCCGCTGATATTTTTGGGCACATAGCCGATTCAACCCGGATGCGGTAAAATTAAAGGACGGGATTATCTGAAATGCTGAAATCCGAGCTCCGCAAAATTTATCTAGGCAAGAAAAAATCGCTCTCGCCTGAAGAGAGAAGTGAAAAAAACCGTCAGATCGCGGATAATTTTTTTCAGAATTTCGATTTGAGTCGAATTCGTTTTCTGCACTGCTTTCTGCCGATTAAAAAGTTTAATGAAATTGACACGGGAATAATTTTCGGGAGAATCTGGCAGGATTTTCCCGAAATCGAAACGTTAGTTCCCCGCGTTAATTTTCAAACAAGTGAAATCGAAAACTTAAAATTTACGTCTGAAACCGAGCTTGTTCAAAATAGCTGGCAGATTTACGAACCGGCGCACAATGAATTGGTTGAAGCCGAAGAAATTGATTTGGTTTTAGTTCCGCTTTTGTGTTTTGACGAGCGCGGTTATCGCGTCGGTTACGGCAAGGGTTTTTACGATAGATTTTTGAGCAGGTGTAGAAAGGATTGCTCGAAAATCGGTCTGAGCTATTTCCCGCCCGCTGCGGAAATCGAAGGCGTGCATGAATTCGACGTAAAACTCGATTTTTGTGTTACGCCGGAAAAGGTTTTTGAGATACGGCAATCAGATGGCGCGGAGAAACTGTAATTTTTCTCTAAACCGCGTTTCTCCGCCCCGCTCTTATTTTGCTCTCAGAATGTCGCGGATTTCCGCCAAGAGAACTTCTTCGCCCGTCGGCGGCGTCGCGGCTTCAAATGATCTAAAGATTTTCAGAGCGTAACGCGCCAGAAAAAACATTATCAGCGCGACAATCAGAAAATTGATAATGTCGTTGATAAACTGCCCATACATTATCAACGGCTGTTTGGCGGCTTGCGCGGCGGCGATTTGTTCCGGCGTCGAAACCGGCATTTCACCGAGATTTAAAACCTTGTCTTTAAAATCAATTCCGCCCGTTACCAACCCGACAAAAGGCATGACGATCCCGTCGGTAAAAGTCTTGACAACCGAACCGAAAGCCGCGCCCAATATGACGGCAATCGCCAAATCGAGAATATTCCCGCGGGCGATAAACGCCTTGAATTCATTCAACATAAATTTTAGTCCTCGCAAATTTTTTCGGGTAAATCAAAAGATACGAAAGATTTAAACCAAATTTAGCCGCAAGTCAACATTAATAATTTGTTTGCGGCTGCGTTCGCAAAAAATAATAAAAAAAACTACAATAATTGTCTGAGCCGCTAAATAAAACAATGAAAACTATATATCTGCTTCGGCACGCTAAATCGAGTTGGGACAATCGGAATCTAGCCGATTTTGAGCGCCCGCTAAATGAGAGCGGGGTGAAAACCGCGCCGTTTATGGGCGAGATAATCAAAAAAAACAATTTTCAGATTGATTTGATTTTAAGTTCGCCCGCCGAAAGAGCGAAGCAGACAGCCCGTCTAGTAAAAGAAGCGGGAGAATTAAAAGCAGAAATCCGCTTCGATGAAAGAATCTACGAAGCCAGCCCGCTTCGGCTTTTAGAAATCGTTTCCGAATTGGATAAAAACACGAAATCCGCGATGCTGGTCGGTCATAATCCGGGCTTTGAAGGTTTAGTCCGCTTTTTAAGCGGCGAAACTCAATCAATGCCGACGGCGGCGCTGGCGGTAATTGATCTGGATGCGGATAGTTGGCAGGAAATCGAACCCGGTTGCTGCAATCTGCGCCTTTTGATTCGCCCGAAAGAGGAAATGAAAACCGTAGCGCAAGCTAAGTTTTGAATTTTTAGTTTTAAATTTTTAACTCAGAACTTAAAACTCAAAATTAAAAACTCCTAACATTTAACATTCTTTTAACATTCTGTTCATACTAGATTAAAGCCCGCTTTCTATCTTAACTGTATTGACAAAAAAGGTTAAGATGAAAAAGTTGCAAACTCTGGACTATAAATTCTAAACTCTGAACTATTTCGGATATTTACTGCAAAATAGTTTAGAGTTCAAAGTTTAGAATTTAGAGTTTAATGAGCTTTCTTCCTATCCTTTCTTATCAACACACTTAACCTTTAGTTTACCGTTTTCTTTTGATATTTTAGATTTTGTTAAACCGATTCAAAATCAGAAAATATTCCGAAACTCCGAGGGAGCAAAACAGCAATATGATGCAGCAAATTTTGATCGTTGAAGACGATGCCGACATCGCCGAGAGCTTGCGCTATAACTTCGAGCGCGAAGGCTTTCGTCCAATCATTGCCGAATCGGGCGAGAAAGGATTACGTCTGGCACTGGACGAAAGAAATGCGCCTTCTCTGATTATTCTGGATTTGATGCTTCCCGGAATGAGCGGAATGGAGCTTTGCCGCCGATTGCGGCGCGAGCCTGCGACAGAGAAAACGCCGATTATCATGCTGACGGCGAAAACTGCGGAAACCGATAGAATCGCCGGTTTGGACATCGGCGCGGACGATTATATAGTCAAACCGTTTTCAGTCAAGGAAGTTGTGGCGCGCGTGCGAGCCGTTTTGCGCCGGGTCGAAAAAGATACGGTTGAGCGCTACGAAGATGAAAATCTCGCGGTTGATTTCGCCGATATGCGCGTGATCTGCGACGGCGAGGAAGCCAAATTGACGCGCAAAGAGTTTGCTTTGCTCACGCATCTGATTAAAAATGCCGGTCGCGTGGCAACGCGACAACAGCTTCTAGATAATGTCTGGGGTTACAGCTATTTCGGTGATACACGAACGCTCGACGTTCATATTCGCCGCCTGCGGCAAAAACTTGGCGATTGCGGCGGCAGCATCGAAACCGTCGTCGGCATCGGTTACCGTTTTTCAAAGAAATGAATTTTTCCATTCCGTGGATAACAACTAAAGAATCCGAACCAGAAACGCCGCGCCCGAATTTCAGTAAATTGCTGGAAGCAATGCGCGAGGGTGTGTTGATCATCGGCAGAGATATGCGAATTTTGGCTGCCAACGCTGTGGCGCAAAATGATTTTGCCGCCCGTAGCGGAGCGTTTGACGGCAGCTTGGAAAACAAGCGTTTGAGTGAGATTATCCGTGATCTCGATTTGCACGAAGCATTTCATCAGGCATTGGAAGAGGAAAAAATCTCTACCGTCAAAATTGAAGTTCCGGGAATCAATCGGCGCAGATACAAAGTGCAGATCGCGCCCATTGAACTTGATGGCAAAAAAGCGGCAATCGGCTTTTTTTACGACGTTACAAAAGTCGAGCATCTGGAAAACGTCCGGCAGGAATTTCTCTCGAATATCTCACACGAACTCCGCACGCCTTTAACCTCGATTCTGGCTTTTGTCGAAACTCTGGAAGACGGCGCGATTGACGACAAGGAAAACAATCGCCGTTTTTTGGGCGTGATTCGCAAAAATGCGGAGCGGATGCACCGCTTGATTGACGACATCTCCGAGCTTTCTTCAATCGAATCAGGCAGAGTAAAGGTGGAATTGATAAACCGCAATCTTTCAACCGTAATCGAAGAAATTTTCACCAATCTTTCCGCCAAAGCCAAAGAAAGAAATATCGAACTGATAAACGAAGTTTCGGAGGGTGCGGTAGTTTACGCCGATGCGATTCGGCTGGAACAAATGCTCACGAATTTGATTGACAATGCGATTAAGTTCAACCGTCAGAACGGCTTTGTCATCGTCAGCCACACGCAAAGCGATTCAAAAGATTCGATTTCCATTTCCGACGCGGGCGAAGGCATTTCAAACGAACATCTTCCCCGAATTTTTGAACGCTTTTACCGCACCGACCGCGCACGCTCGCGCGAAATCGGCGGAACCGGCTTGGGCTTGGCAATCGTCAAACATCTGGCGCGGCTTCACGGCGGCGAAGTTTCGGTCGCTTCCCAACTCGGCAAAGGCACGACTTTTACCATAGAATTGCCGCGCAAGCATTAATTCCACCTGAAACTTCTTTTCGTGTTATTTTCGTGTATTTTCGTGGTTTCAACTTCCTTTGTAATCGCGGAAGAAAATAAAACGAGCGCGAGATTTGTTCGTTCTCGTTTTTTGTTTATAATCAGCCTTTTATAAAAAGTAAATGTCCGATTCGATCTCAAATCTGCGAACCGTAAAAGCTATTCGATACGTTACGCCGCTGCGCGAAGGCGGTTCGCTGCCGGCGATTGTCGAGGGCGATGACGACGGGCTTTACGTTCTGAAATTTCGCGGCGCGGGACAGGGCGTGAAAGTTTTAATCGCGGAATTGATTGCCGGTGAAATCGGGCGTTTTCTCGGATTGAAAGTGCCGGAAATTGTTTTTGTCGAATTGGACGCGGTTTTGGCGCGAACCGAGCCTGACCCGGAAATTCAGGATTTGATACGGGCGAGCGACGGGCTGAATCTCGCACTCGATTATCTGCCCGGTTCGATTATGTTTGACGCGCTGATTGAAAAGCCGGATTCCGGGCTTGCTTCAAAAATCGTCTGGTTTGACGCTTTCACGGCGAATGTTGACCGCACGCCGCGCAATGCGAATATGCTTTTGTGGCATAAGGAATTGTGGCTGATTGATCACGGCGCGGCGCTTTTTTATCAGCATAATTGGGACGGATTTTTGGAAAACTCGAAAAATCCTTTCCGGCAAATTAAAGACCATATTTTACTGCCTTTTGCGGACGAGGTAGAAAAAGTTGACGCGGAATTAAACGCGAAATTAACGCCGGAAGTTTTGCGGGAAATCGTTGAACTGATTCCCGGGGAATGGCTTGAAAAGCCGCAGGAACAGCGAGAAATTTATCTGGAATTTTTGACGAAACGTTTGGAAAATCCCCGAAATTTTGTAAAGGAGGCGATTGATGCGCGAAAAGTTCTGCACGTTTGATTATTCGGTAATTCGCGTCGTGCCGCGCGTCGAGCGCGAGGAATTTTTCAACGTCGGCGTGATTTTGTCCTGCCCGGAACAAAAATTTCTGGAAGCGCGAATTTTTCTGGACGAACAGAAATTAAAGTGCTTCGCGCCTGATTTTAATCCTGAAACTATCCGACATTATCTCGAAATCATACCGAAAATCTGCGCGGGCGCGAAAGAAGCCGGAATCATCGGCAGCCTTTCACAGCGCGAGCGCTTTTATTGGTTGACCGCGCCGCGCAGCACGATTATTCAAACCTCGCCCGTTCATACGGGATTTTGTAATGACGCGAGTGAAATGCTCGAACACCTTTTTGAAAAAATGGCAATCTGAAAATCTCAGTCAAGGTTTAAGATTAAAGGAAAGATGAGCATAAATAATTCTGCTTGACACCCTTTGTTTAAAATGTGAACTGACAATTACTTTCCTGAGTTTAAATTGAGCAGTTAAAAATTGAATCGAACGCCGAGAATAATTCTCCTTGCCTTTTCCGAAGAAATCGGTTGATGAAAAAGCGGTGAAGTTTGAACGCCGACAAAATTGTTGAAATTTGCTTGATTTAATATATTTTCCGCATTAACAAAAAATTTGAGCGAGAATCTTTTTTCGGGGTCGGTAAAATCAAATCCGCTTTCCGACGAAGTAGTCAAAATGCTAAAATCCCTGCCATCGGCTTTTTTCCTGTCAATAAAAGAAAATGCCCAGCTAAAACTCATATCGAGGCGGTTTTTCCATGTTCCGCGTTCGCTGTTACGCAAAACTCCGAAAGGTCGGTCGTTAAAATTTGTATCGCCGTTGTCGTCGCGCCCGGTCGTAATCGTATAGGGAAGCGGAGAATTTGCAAAGTAGATTCCCGAAAGGCGCAGTCCCTTTCTGATATCCCAAATCACGGATGTCGAAAATCTGTGTCTTTGATCGTTATCGGCTGGCGCGCGTTCCGCCCGCAAGTTGTAATTATCGCCGGGCAGACCGAAAATTCCATTATTGTCCGATGTTATTTTGGATAAATGATAATCGGCGTAAAATGTTAATTTTTTCAGCAAAGTTCCGCTCAACCCGATATTTAGAGAGTTTCTGACAAAAAATGCCGAAGATTCGACTTGAGTGATTTTGCCGAAGCTCGGATCCGGGCGAGTTCCCGCAACGGGCGCGTTAATATCGCGGCTGCGAAACTGATTTATCCCTTTTTCATACACATAAACGGCGCGAAGAATCAGATTTTTACTAAAACGATTTTCAGCGGAAAAAGAAGTGTGATAAATGTTCGGAGTTTTTAGACCATCCGCTTTTTGCCAAAAGCTTCTCGGCAGAACTTGGCTCTGACCGCTTAAAAAAGGATTCGGAAATTCCGGATTTAAGATGATTATCTCGCCCGGCTGGAAGAAATCGCGGCTTAGAACTGCCGCCAGATGACCGGTTTCCAACCAGTTGTAAAAGATACCGAAGCCTCCGCGAAATGTCGTTTTTCCATTTTTGAAAGGCGACCAGGTAAATCCGACGCGCGGCGAGAAATTGTTATTGTCTCTCAAATTTGACTGCGCTTCATAACGCACGCCCAGACTTACGCCGAAGTTTTTGCTCAACTTAAAATCATCTTGAATAAACGTTCCGATTTGAACCTGTGAGAGATTGACGATCTTGGAGGCGGGGTTTTGTGTAAAAATAGAAGGTCGTCCGGCGGCAAAATCGTCAAGGTTTGAAAATATAAAAGTGCCGTTTTTGTTGGATTCTTTCAGCTCCGCCAGCTTTTCAAATTCTACCAGAGCGCCTATTTTCAGCGCGTGATTTTTGTAGCCGAAAAGCAGATTGTCGGCTAACAGTAAACTGTGTCTCGACGATTTCCGAAAATTTCCCGCTCCGCCGGAATTAAAAGAATCCAGCACTAAAACGGCGGCATCCTCAGACTGGGGATCGGCTTGCGAATTTTCGTATCTGAATTGGAAACGCAGTTCGTTTAGAAAGCTTTTGCCGATAAAACCCGATTCCGAAAAGCGCAATTGATGAGATTGGAACGCTGAATCGAAGCCGCGCGAAGGCAGGTTAAAACCACCGACGCCCAAATTTTCCGCATTTGAGTTGTCGTATTCATAACTGAGCTTTGCGGTGTGATCTTTCGGAAGGTTAAAGTTAATTCGCGGACTTAGGCGCGTGTATCCGGTCGAACGATTGACCGAATCACGCAAGCGACCGTCCGGCAGAAAAGCATTCACCGAATCTCCCTCAAGATTTCTAAAATCAATAAGAGTAAATGAGAAAGACGCTTTATCCTTTTTTATAGGACCGTTTAGGGAAAAAACGGTATTTTTAGATTGTTCCGCGAATCGTGTCGGCGAGAAAAAATTCCTTGCGTTTAAGGCTTCATCGTTAAATGTAAGGAGCAGCGAACCGTTGAATCTGGGATTCGCCACTTTAGTCGTGATGTCAATATAGGTTGTGCCGAGTTTATGATTTTCGGCATCGAACGAACTTCTGGAAATCCGAATCGAGGAAATTTGTGATTTCGGCGGCAGTGAATTGCTCGTGAATCCGTCAACCCGAATCTCTGCCGCCGGGTCGCCCGCAATTTGCCTTAAAACCCTTTTCATTTCTTCCGGGTCGTCAGGCAAATCGGCAATTTGCTCTTTTGTTAGAAAACTGTTGAAAGCATTATCAACCGCTTTTTCTTGTTTTGACTGCTCAATATTGACAGTTTCGGAAATTTCAAGAATATCGAGTTGTATCGTTAGTTGATTAGCTCCGGCTCTTAGTTCGATCTCCTGAGATTTCGGCTGAAAGCCTCCGGCTTCGACCTCAAGAATGTATTTCCCGGTTTCGAGTTTTGAAAAAACGATTGGAGATTGAACTTCGCCGGTAAATTCTTTAATTAATTTGCCGCTTTGTTTAATTCTGACCGTTGCGGAAGAGATCAAAGCGGAGTTTGCGTCAACTATCTGTAGCTGCAATAAGGCTGTCTGCTGTGCGAGGACGGCGTTCGCAGCAATGAGGAATGGCAATAAAATTTTGAGAAACTTCTTCAACATATACTTAACTCCAATAAGTTGAAAACTATATAAATTATAAAAAGTTCGCCGCGCAAAGAACGGTTTTATTTTTTCTTCACATTGAAGAAATTCGCTTTAAAGGTCGGGTTAATTTTCAGAGATTTTATCTCCTGCGTTTGGATAAGTTTGCCGCCGTCTTCTATTTTAACGGTCGAGGCAATCTGTAACCCTTCTATATTTTTATAATTTGAATAAAAATATTTGAGCTCGCGTTTTACATTTGCCTTATTAATCCAGGTTTTCGTTAATAATAAAAGCAAATTTGTTTTTTCATCGAAGAACAAACGATAAGTTATGTTATCCGAAGAGACCGCTTCAATCATATTAGCGCGTCCGTCTTTGGATTCGGCAACTCCGATATACGAAAAATTGTATGGAAAACAGTCTGAAGAATCCAACAAAATTGGGAAAAGCACTGGAAAGACAGACCGCTTTAAGTTTGAAATACCCTCTTCGTTAGTAGGATAAACAAGCGGAAGA
>DATHTS010000253.1:0-1872 GCA_035462935.1 Pyrinomonadaceae bacterium | reverse complement strand
CTTCAACAATTGATTCGCCCTGAGAAAAATCTCCGCTTGTCCACCGCCATTTTTCGCGCAGGCGAATTCTGCCGTCGGAGAGAATTTCGGGTGTAGAGAAACATTTTCCGGTCATCAATTCGCCTTTTTTATTTAAATGCTGGTAGCGCATATCCAAATTTCCCTTCGCATCGCATTTGGCTATTAAATTCCCGAAAACAATCTCGCCGCCCGAATATTCCGCCCAGACCAAATCGTTTTTTTGATGATAATAAAAGATTGTTTCCGACGAAACTTCGCCGCTTTCTGAGTTGCGGACGGAGGTAAATTTTCGGTTGTCATAATTGATTTTAGGCATAGAATTAAACAGGATGCGCAGGATAGGCAAGATAAAAAGAAAAAATAAAATCCTGCTAATCCTGTATATCCTGTTCTAAATCATCTTTAGCAATCTCGCGCATTTTGTCCCGGATCAAATCGTAAGCGAATCCCTGCCGCAAAAGATAATCGTAAAACTTTTTCGTGTCCTCGCGCGTATCCGGTTTTCCCTTTAACCGCAGGCGTTTCTGAATGGCTCGCTCGATCAATTCATCCTCCGGCATTTTTTCATAAACTTTATCAATCGCTTCTTCAACCGTTTCCTTATCTAATTTTTTTTGCGAAAGCGTCTGTTTCAAACGCCTCTTGCCGACAGGTTTTTGTCTGAGCTTTGAAGCGGCAAAATCTTTTGCGAATTGCTGATCGTTCAAATAACCATAATCCTCTAATTTTTTCAAAACTTCGTCAACAATCGCGCCGTTCGTCCATTCCTTTTCCAAAAGACGCTCGCGCAGTTCGGCAACCGAGCGTGGCTTTGCCGCCAGAAGTTTAACGGCGCGGTTCATTGTTCGCTCCTTCGCTTTGGCGTAATCTTTGATGACGCGGTCTTTATCGTCTTTGATTTCCTTCCACTTTTTCCACATAAGTTAATGAGAATTTTATTCTTATCTCACCCGCAAAGCAAAATATATGTATGATTTGAGACCGAAGGCAGTTTATACTTAAACTACAATTCATATATGTTGAAAGAGCAAATTAAAATTCACGAGAACTTCGGTTCGACTTACCTTAACCATCCTCGTAATGTTCTGGTTTATTTACCTCCTAATTACGGCGTAAATCCCCTGCAGCGTTTTCCCGTTCTTTATATGCAGGACGGGCAAAATTTGATGAACCCGGAAGACGCTTTCGGCGGAATCGCGTGGGGCGTTGACGAAACGGCGCAGCAGCTTATTTTAGCGAATGAAATCGAGCCGCTTATTATTGTCGGGATTTATAACACGGGCGTAAAACGCACCGATGAATATACGCCGGTTAAAAGCAATGTCGGGAGAATGAAAGGACACGGCGGAAAGGCAGACTTTTACGGGCGGATGATTATCGAGGAGCTAAAGCCGTTTATTGACGAAAAATATCTGACTAAACCGGAACGTGAATTTACAGGTTTGGGCGGCTCGTCGCTCGGCGGTCTGGTTTCGCTTTATCTGGGCTATAAGCGTCCCGACGTTTTCAGCCGTCTGGCTGTTATGTCGCCTTCGGTTTGGTGGGCGAATAATCAAATAATTCGTGAGATTGCCGCCAATCCCGAACGAATCCCGCTCAGAATCTGGCTCGACATCGGTAAACGCGAGGGCGGTCGCATTAAACATCAGGTTCGCGCTTTGAAAGAAATCCTGCTGGCAAACGGCTGGCAGCAGGGCGCGGATTTGGCTTATCTGGAAGTTCCCGGGGCAGGTCACGAAGAAGCTGCTTGGGCGGCGCGGTTTGATCAGGTGCTGAGATTTTTGTTCCCGCGTATGGAGTTTCCCGTTTTGGATTCTGGTCAGAACTATCTGCTGGAGCGAACGGCTTAAA
>DATHTS010000252.1:0-4280 GCA_035462935.1 Pyrinomonadaceae bacterium | reverse complement strand
GGCGACGGGAATGCAGACAGGCATTTCATATTTCCGGCAAGCGGTTGAAATTGATCCGTCCTACGCGCTCGCCTACGTTGGACTCGCCGACGCTTATATGCGTCTTTCGGTCGGCGGCGAATTGCCTGCGAATGAATTTTTCCCGCAGTCGAAAGCGGCAATCAACAAAGCGATTGAGATTGACGACACGCTTGCCGAAGCGTTTGCTGTTTTCGGTTGGATTCTATTCTGGTATGACTGGAATTGGCGTGAAGCCGAAAATCAATTTCGGCGAGCCTTGGAACTCGACCCGAACAGCGCGGACGCGCATGAGGCTTACGCGCATCTACTTTCCAACGCGGGACGACACGCCGAAGGACTCGCCGAGATAAGACGCGCCAGAGAACTTAATCCGACTTCGCTGTTTGTCAACGCTCTGGAAGGACAGTTTCTGCTTCACGCCGGACAAATTAACGAAGCCCTGGAAAGTTTGCATAAAACTTTCGAACTCGAACCAAAGTTTTGGCTCGCGCATTTATTCGCCGCAAGCGCTTATATAGAAAAAACCGAATATGCGGAAGCCGCCCTTGAAGCCGACAAAGCGAAGCAATTCTCCGGCGGCAGTTCTCACGCCGCCGCGCTCGGAGCTTACGCTCTGGCTAAACTCGACAGACAAACGGAAGCGCAAGCCGCGCTTGAGGAGTTATTGAAATTATCAACCGCGCGTTATATTCCCCCGTATCACATTGCGCTTATTTATAACGGCTTGGACGAGCCGGAGGAAACGCTTGCATGGCTGGAGCGCGGTTTTAAGGAACGCGACGCGAAGATGGTGTTTCTGAAAGTCGAGCCGAAATGGAGTAACCTGCACTCCGAACCGCGTTTTGTTGATTTGATGAAACGTATGAAACTTCAGTAGTAATACCAAGTTGCGTGAAAAAAATGAGATTCGTTTAGAGGCAGTCTTTGACCGCCTCTAAACGGTTAAATTCTTCTCATCTTTTTTATGCAACTCGGTATTACAATTTACTTGCCGATATTTCCGCCTGATTTCTGATTTCTTCGCCCGGATTTACAAAAAGATTTTGCTCAAAGCGATACTGCTTATCGTAAAGCTGTTTATAACGTCCGTTCATCGCAATCAATTCTTCGTGCGTTCCGCGTTCGACGATTTCGCCTGCCTCGACAACCAGGATTTGGTCGGCGGAACGGATGGTCGAAAGGCGGTGAGCGATAACAAAAGTCGTGCGTCCTTGCCGCAGACGATTTAAGCCTTCCTGAATCAGGGCTTCGCTTTCGGAATCAAGGCTCGAAGTCGCTTCGTCTAAGATTAAAATTCGTGGATTTGCCAGAAGAGCGCGGGCGATGGCGATGCGCTGGCGCTGCCCGCCGGAGAGTTTTACGCCGCGTTCTCCGACGATTGTTTCATAGCCGTTTGGAAATTTTTCGATAAACTCGTCCGCGTTGGCGATGCGACAAACTTCCTTTATCTCAGCTATAGACGCCTGCGGGTTGGAGAAGCGAATATTGTCCAGAATCGTGCCGTCAAAAAGAAAATTATCCTGCAAAACCACGCCGAGATGTTTTCGGTAATCGCGCAGCTTTATTGTCTGTAAATCCTTTCCGTCAATCAAAACTCTGCCTTTTTGCGGCTGGATGAAGTTCAAAACCAGACTCAAAATCGTGGATTTGCCCGAACCGGAAGAACCAACCAAAGCCGTGGTCTTTCCCGCCTCGGAGTGAAAGGAAACGCCTTTCAAAACCGGGACGTTTTCTTCATACTCGAACCAAACATCTTCAAAATCAATTGTTCCGCGCACCTCTCTTAAAGCGTTTCGATTTTCATCCTCTTCATCTTCGGTCTCCATTTCCATCACTTCGCGGATGCGGTCGAGACCGGCGAAGGCTTCGGTGATTTGCGTGCCGATTGAGGTCAATTCGATGATCGGCATCGCCAGCAGAAAGGTGAACGAGATATACATCAGAAAATCGCCGAGCGTCATTGTTCCGGCTTGGACAGCGTTTCCGCCGATGACGATCATCACGACGGCAATCGCGCCGATGACGACCGATGAAAACGACGAGACTGCCGAAACGCCCGTCACGGTTTTAGCGACGTTGCGAAAAAGACGATGCGCGCCGCGGGCAAAGGATAATTCTTCGCGCTTTTCCGCAGTGTATGCTTTGACAATTCTGATTCCGCCCAAAGATTCGCCCAAACGCCCGGTAACTTCGGCGTTTATCACGTTTCGCTCGCGGAAAACGGGGCGAAGTTTCTTGAAAGCATAAGCCAAGACTCCGCCGAAAGCAGCCAGAACAATTATCGTCGCCGAGGTCAACCGCCAATTTATCCAGAACAAAACGCCGACCGCGATTGTTGCCGTGACGATGCTGCCGAGAATCTGCCCCAAGCCAGTTCCGACCAGATTTCTTATGCCTTCCGCATCGTTCATAATGCGCGAGATAAGCTGTCCGCTTTGCGTCGAATCGAAATATGAAATCGGCAGCCGCTCGATTTTCTGCTGAACACGCTTTCGCATTTCGGTAATCGCTCGCTGCGCGGCGACGCCGAGAATTTGCGAAAGCGCGAAAGAAGTTAAGGCTTGGATAAAGGTCGAAATCCCGATTGCCAGGGCGATCCATTTCAAAAGCTCGTATCTTTGATTTACAAAAACCTCATCGCCGATGTATTTGGTCGAAGCGGGCAAAACCATTCCGGCAAGCCGCGAAATCAGCATCAGAACGCTTCCTAAAGCTAGCCGCCAACGCGCGTTCCAGACGATGTTTTTCGCTTCCTGAAAGGCGCTTTGGTAATTGATTTTCTTTTTCTTTTCTTCGGGCATCTGATTTTATTTGATTATTATTCGAATGATTTTGCAACTGACAGTTTTTACATTAAAATGGCTACGGCTGTTTATCTTACTTACCGGAGTTTATAAAACAATACTTTTACACGCTGAAATTTTTTCATTGGAAATTTATAAAATCTCCACCCGACAATTATATGAAACAAAAATCTTTCAAATTCCCCTTTTTATTTCTAACTGCGGTTCTATTCTGTTTCAATCCGATTTTCGGACAACAGGCGAGGCTCAGCCCCTTTTCAATCGAATCTTCAAACTTGTTTGAAGAAATGCAAAAGATTAAATCTTCAAATCCGAAAATCACGCCCGAAGAGTTTGCGAATCAAGCCAATTCCCTTTTAAGAACCAAGGGATTGAATTTTACTTTTGCCTTCGATTCAAATACGTGCCGCCAAATAACCGAATTAAAGCAAAAACAAAAAGACCCGAAATCTCCTTTGAAATTGAACGCAAAAATGAACTCGGTTGACGGCGAAATCGCCAGCGTCTCGCTTCCCGAAGTGATGTTCGACAACCGCGAATGCGGGAAATGTTATGTGCTGCTTCCGATTCTGCAATTTACGAGCAAGGAATTCGTAACAATTATTCAAGACCGGAATATCAGATTTTATACGCCGTCGAATTTGATTTATAACGAAGTTTCGTTGATGGACGGCAAAAATTTTTCAAGCGTAATCCGCGGTTGGAAAATACCTTTTCGCGCCGTTCCGCTTTCCGTTTCCGAAGACGGTAAAATGATTGTGCTGGATTTGAACAACAAAGAATTTTCCGACATTGTATTGACTATCTACGAAGAAGGAGTTTTCCAGTTTTTTCCAAAAAAAGATTTGGATTTGAGCGCTAAGGGAACTATTTTGAATGAAATTTCGAAAGAGGCTGTTTCGCCAGATACGTCTTTTATTAGTTTTACAAGAGGCGAGAACAGACAGATTTTGAAATTCGGCAATCTTTGCCAATAGTTTTATTAAACAATTTATTGGCTAGACACATATCAACAAATAAAAAATCATATCGGCAAAGAGCCGCCTTTTAACCGCCTTATCAAAGACTCGATTTAAATTAAAATATTGTATGGTAAGATTTTAATTTCGGGGCGGCAAAACCGCGCTTGAGGAGACAAAATAAAATGAGTTTATCAATAGAAGAACTGCTTGAACCCGTGCCGCACCGGCGAAACAGATTATGCGTAAAGGGCACGTCAACGACCGTTCATCGTATCGCAAGGTGGTGGCGAACGGGAATGACTGCCGACGAAATCGCCGCAGATTATGAACATTTGAGTCTTGCTGGGGTTCATGCCGCTTTGGCGTATTATTTTGCCAACCGTGAAAGGATTGACGCCGAAATTGACGCCGAAATTGAAGAAGAAAGACGCCTTGTAAGCGAGCATTCGCGGCTCAAAAGACTGCCTGAAAAGGAAGCGGCTTGATGTGGATT